>DATIMU010000027.1:0-12016 GCA_035475015.1 Acetobacteraceae bacterium | reverse complement strand
AGGGCGCCCGAGGCGCAGGTGGCGCTGTTCGCGCGGATCGTCCGAGCGGCGGTCGCGCAGCAGGACACGCTCGACCGGATGCTGGCCGAATCGCTGCCCGCCGATTGGCCGCTGGCGCGGATCGACCCGGTGCTGCGGGCGTTGATGCGCGCCGGCGGGGCCGAGTTGCTGATGTCCGACGGGCCGCCGGCCAAGGTGGTCATCAACGAGTATCTCGACGTCGCGCACGGCTTCTTCACCGGCGACGAGCCGGGCATGGCCAACGGCATCCTGGACCGGCTCGCCCGGCTGCTGCGGCCTGGCGAGTTCGTGCAATAGCTAGCCCTCACCCCGATCCTCTCCCGGAGGGACAGGGAGAAGAAAAGCCCTCTCCCTCTGGGCTTGGGCTGCGAAGAGCAGACCAAGCGTTGGGTGAGGGTCCTGGGCTCCCCCCCGAATTCGCCCTTATCGCCCACCACTTCCGCCCGCTCGCCGGCCCAGGCAGCCTGGACCTTACCGACGACGCCGCCGTGCTGACCCCGCCGCCGGGCCGCGAACTCGTCCTGACCTGCGACGCGATGGTCGGCGGAGTGCATTTCCTGCCCGATGACCCGGCCGACCTCGTCGCGCGCAAGTTGCTGCGGGTGAACCTGTCCGATCTCGCGGCGAAGGGCGCGGTGCCGCTCGGCTACCTGATGACCGTCTCCGCGCCTCGCGGCACGCCCGATACCTGGTTCGCCGGCTTCGCCGCCGGACTGGCCGAGGATCAGGCGCGCTTCGGCGTCTCGCTGCTCGGCGGCGACACCACCTCCACGCCGGGGCCGATCTCCCTCTCGCTGACCATCCTCGGCCATGTCGCGCCCGGCGCGGCGGTGCGGCGGCTCGGCGCGCGGCCCGGCGACGGCGTGTGGGTCACGGGCACGATCGGCGACGGGGCGCTCGGGCTGGCCGTCGCGCAGGGCCGGCTGGCGGACCCCTCGGGCTACCTGCTCGGCCGCTACCGGCTGCCCGAACCGCGCGTCGGACTGGCGATCGCGGACATCGCCTCGGCGGGGATGGATGTGTCGGACGGCTTGGTGCAGGACCTCGGGCATCTCTGCCGGGCCGGCGGGCTCGCCGCCACGATCGAAGCGGGCCTGGTCCCGCTCTCCGATCCGGCACGGGCGGCCGGCGCCGAATGGCTGCCCGCGTGCCTCACCGGCGGCGATGACTACGAGTTGCTGCTGGCCGTGCCGCCGAGCCGGGAGGCGGCGTTGATCGCGGCGGCGGAACGGGTGCGCATGGTCGTTACCCGGATCGGCCACTTCCACAGCGGGCCGCCGCGTGTTTCTGTGCGCGGTCCGGACGGGGCGGAGATGGCCTTGCCGTCCGGCGGCTGGAGTCATTTCTGACCGGCCGCCGTTACGCAAGGCGCATCGCCGGCGCGGCCGGTCCAGGGGAAACGCATGAACCGCAACGTCTGGCTTCTGTTCTGCTGTCAGGCGCTGATGAACGCCGTGATGTCAGGCCAGGTGGTGATGGCCTCGCTCATCGGGCACTCGCTGGCGGTCGACAAGACGCTGAACACGCTGCCGATGGCGGTGCAGATGGCCGCGACGATGGCCGCCTCGATCCCCGCTGGCATCATCTTCTCCCGCCTCGGACGCAAGCCGGGCTTCTTCCTCGGGTGCTTCTGCGCGCTGTGTGGCAGCCTGGTCTTCGCGCTCGGGGTCTACCGCGGCAGCTTCCTGATCTATTGCCTGGGCGCGATCCCCGGCGGCTTGGGCTTCGGCATCGCCCAGCATCTGCGCTTCGCCGCCGCCGAGGTGGCCACGACGGAGGCGCGTCCCCGCGCGATCGCCCTGGTGATGGCGGGCGGCGTGCTGGCGGCCATCATCGGGCCTGAGATCGTCAAGCGCACCAACGACATGCTGCCGCCGCTCACCTTCCTCGGCACCTATTTCAGCCTGACCATCCTGCCGTTCCTGGCGGCGATCCTGCTGACCGTGGTGAAGCTGCCGCCGGCGCCGCCACCGCAGACCGTGCGGGTGAGCTTCCGCGCCATCCTGAGCCGCCCGACCTTCATCGTCGCGGTGGTCGCCGGCATGGCGGCGTATGGCAGCATGAACCTGGTGATGGCGTCGACGCCGCTGCAGATGATGCTGTGCGGCTTCGGCGTGAACGCCAGCGCCGACGTGATCCGCGCCCACTCGATCAGCATGTATCTGCCGGGCTTCATCACCGGCCGGCTGATCTCGCGTTTCGGCTCCCACCGGATGATCTGCGCCGGCGCGGTGCTCACCCTCGGCTGTGTCGTCGCGAACTGGGCGCTCGGCTCGCTCTATCTCACCTTTTTCCTGGCCTTGATGCTCCTGGGGATCGGCTGGAACTTCATGTTCGTCGGCGCGACCGCGCTGCTCTCCACCGTCTACGAGGCGCATGAGCGGGTGAAGGTGCAGGCGACCAACGATTTCCTGGTGTTCGGCACGGTGGCGTGCACCGCGTTCGCCTCGGGCGCGATCCATGCCACTGCCGGTTGGATGGCCCTCAACCTGACGATCGTGCCGCCAGTGATCGCGGCCAGCGCCTTGGTGCTATGGCATCTCGCGGCGCGCCATCGGCCGGCGCCGTCCGCCCCCGAGCCGGCCCAATAGCGGCGGCCCAAGGCGGCGGATCAGTAGCTTGAGCCAGTGCGGCTGAAGCCGGTCGGGGCGCCGCCTTCCGGTGCCGAGCCGCTGCTGCTGCCGCTGCCGACCGACCCGGCGCCGAGCCCGCCTGGGCTGAAACGGCCGACATTGCCGAGCAGCTGCTGCAGGATCGACGCTTCGCTGCCCGGCGAGGGGGTGGCCCTGGCGACCATGGTGACCGGCAGGGCGTCGCCCTTGTTGAGCTGCTTCACGTCCCGCAGCACGCCCTGCGCGTTGAACGTCAGCAGGACGACGTCCTGGCTCAGCACCGCCTGCGTGCGTCCGATCAC
Source organism: Acetobacteraceae bacterium (assembly GCA_035475015.1). Lineage (GTDB taxonomy): Bacteria > Pseudomonadota > Alphaproteobacteria > Acetobacterales > Acetobacteraceae > JAFKFI01. Next base: position 9,081 of record DATIMU010000027.1, on the reverse strand, counting down.
CGGACGGGTGAGGGAGCCGATATAGATCCACTGGTTGTCGTCGAACGTCGCCTTGGCGGTGGGCGAGCCCAGCAGGGCGGCCGCGTCGGCCCGGGTCGAGGTGCCGGGCGTCAACTCCTTCAGAACGTCCGCGTCGACCCGATTGCCGCGGGCCTGCGGGGTCGCCTCGAAGAAGCTGCAGCCGGACAGCAGGAGCAGGGCGCACATGATTGGGGCGCACAGGATCGGGGCACGCCGTCTCGGCCGGCCAAGGTGCAAGGAGCGGTCAGGGTCTGGCGCGGTCTGCAAGCGGGCGGTCCTTGGTATTTTTCCATGCGCGCCGCCGCTTTCGGGGCTGCTCGATTGACCCGTCCCGGCCGTGCGCTATGTGTGAGGGGGTGTCACGGCGGCCCCGCCATGTCAATCGCGGGGCGTCGGTGGCCGGCAGCCGCCCGAGGGAGCGTCGCAAAAGCATGGGTTTGATGGGGTTGCTCCGTCGCGGGCGGCACGACCGGGCCGGATTCAGCCTCTACTGCGCGGCGGTCGCGGCAGCGCGGGAGAGCTATTTCTACGCGGCGCTCGGCGTCCCCGACACGCTGGACGGCCGATTCGACATGGTCGGGCTGCACACCGCCCTGCTGATCCGCCGACTTCGCGAGTGTCCCGAGCCCGGCCCGGCGATCGCGCAGGCGGTGTTCGACGCGATGTTCAGCGACATGGACCGGAACTTGCGAGAGATGGGTGTCGGCGATCTCGCCGTGGGCAAGCGGGTGCGCGCCATGTGGGAGGCCTTCCACGGCCGCGCCCAGGCTTATGACGCGGCGATCGCCAGCCATGACCCGAGTGCCCTGGCGGCCGCGATCGGCCGGAACGTCTGGCGTGGCGAACCGGCGGGTCCGGGTGCGACCGAGGCATTGGCGCGGATCGCCCTGGCGCAATCGGCGCGTCTCGAAAGCCAGCCCCTGGCGGATTTCGTCGCGGGCGAGATCCAGTTCCTGCCAGCGGTGGAAGCGGCCCGATGAGCCCGGAGCGGCAGCGCAAGCCCGAGCTGTACCGGCCCCTGCCGCTGGAGCGGATCGGCGCGCGGGGGCTCGACATCACGGTCGAGGCGAACGCCGAGGAACGCGCCGCGATCGCCGAGCGACTCCTGCTGGCCGGCATTCATTCGCTGCGCTGCGAGTTCGCGCTGACGCACGGCCCGGGTGGCATCGTCTTGGCGCGAGGCCGGCTCCAGGCCCGTGTGGAGGAGACCTGCGTGGTCTCGCTCGACGAGTTCGAGGCCACGGTGGATGACGGCTTCGGCCTGCGCTTCGTGCCGGCCGGCAGCGAGAGCGACGACCCCGATCCCGAGTCGGAGGATGAGGTGCCCTATGCCGGCGACGCGCTGGACCTCGGCGAGGCCGCCGTCGAGCAGCTGGCGCTCGCTCTCGACCCCTATCCGCGCAAGCCGGACGCCGAGCTGCCCGTCGCCGAGGCCGAGACGCCGACGCATCCGTTCGCCGGCCTTGCGCCGCTGCGGCGGCTTGACTGAGATGCGGGCCGGGATGCCGGTGCTGTCTTGCCGAACCTTGCGGGCGCGCACACCCTCTGCTAGACGCCCCGGCTCACGTCATTGCCAGATTGTGACCGTCCATGCTGCGGATTCGCCGCGGCCGGGCGTCACGCAAACCGGAGGGGCGCAGTCCCATGGCCGTTCCCAAGAGAAAGACCTCGCCGTCGCGGCGCGGAATGCGTCGCGCCCATCAGGCGCTGCCCACCGAGGCGCACGCGGAGTGCCCCAATTGCGGCGAGCTGCGCCGGCCGCACCATGTCTGCAGCCATTGCGGCCATTACGACGGTCGCGAGGTGGTCGCCGCCGGCAAGGCGCTGAAGGGCGCCGTCCGGGCCTGACGCCGAGCGTCAGAGTCCTCGTCCGCTTCCGTTGACCGAGCCCCCTACGCTGGCGGCGTTCGTCCTGGCAATCGACGCCATGGGCGGCGATCGCGCGCCGGAGATGGTCGTCGAAGGGCTGGCGATCGCCGCCGAGCGCCATCCGGGCGCGCGTTTCCTGCTTGTCGGCGACGAGGCGCGGATCGAGCCGCTGCTGCGGCGCCACAAGCGCGCGGCCAGCGTGTGCACGATCCGTCACGCCCCTGACGTGATCGGCGACGAGATGAAGCCGACCGCGGCGCTGCGCAGCCGGAGGGCGTCCATGCGGGTGGCGATAGACGCGGTGGCGGCGGGAGAGGCCGCCGGCATCGTCTCGGCGGGCAACACCGGGGCGCTGCTCGCGCTGTCCAAGATCATCATAAAGTCGCTGCCGGGGATCGACCGCCCGGCTATGGCGGCGATCGGCCCCTCGGCGCGGGGCGACGTGGTGATGCTCGACCTCGGCGCCAACGTCTATTGCGACGCGCGGAACCTGGTCGAATTTGCCGTCATGGGCGATATGTTCGCGCGCACCGTGCTGGGGCTGACGGCGCCCAGCATCGGCCTGCTCAATGTCGGCGCGGAAGAGCTGAAGGGTGACGACCGGGTGCGTCAGGCCGCCGAGATCCTGCGGGAGAGCCACATCGCGCCGCAGTTCCACGGCTTCGTCGAGGGCCACGACATCGCGGCCGGCACGACCGACGTGGTGGTGACGGACGGCTTCACCGGCAATGTCGCCCTCAAGACCGCCGAGGGCGCGCTGAAGCTGATCGGCGACCTGCTGCGCAAGGTGTTCACCAGCAGCGTGGCATCCCGCATCGCCTATCTGCTCGCCCGGCCCGGGCTGGAGCGGCTGCGCGAATGGCTGGACCCGCGCCGCTACAATGGCGCCGTCATGCTGGGCCTCAACGGCGTCGTGGTGAAATCGCATGGCGGGACGGACGCGCAGGGTTTCGCCCATGCCGTCGACGTCGCGATGGACATGGTCGTGCACCGGTTCAACGACCGCATCCGCGAGGGACTTGCCAAGATGGTCGGGCTGAATCCGCCCGGAGCGCGGCCGGGCGCCGCGAGGAATGGCGGTGACGGTCCGCGTCTCGCCACCGCTCAATAGCCGGACCCGATAGGTCGAACATGCAGATCCGCAGCATTCTCGCCGGCGTCGGCGGCTACCTTCCCGACCGCGTGATGACCAACGCCGAATTCGCCGACCGCATCGAGACGTCCGACGAGTGGATTCGCGAACGCACTGGCATCCGCCAGCGCCACTTCGCCGGCGAGCACGAGACCTGCGCCTACATGGGCACCGAGGCCAGCCGGGCCGCGCTGCGGGACGCGGGGGCGGGGCCGGAGGACGTGGACGCCATCATCCTCGCGACCGCCACGCCCGATCAGGCCTTTCCCTCCACCGCGCTGCACGTCCAGGCGGCGCTGGGCGTGACCAGGGGCTTCGGCTTCGATGTCTCGGCGGCGTGCGCCGGCTTCATCTACGCGCTGTCCGTGGCCGACGCGATGATCCGCGCCGGGCAGGCGAAAGGCGTGCTGGTGATCGGCAGCGAGGTCTATTCCCGCATCCTGAACTGGCAAGATCGCGGTACCTGCGTCCTGTTCGGCGACGGCGCCGGCGCGGTGTTCCTCACCGCCGGGACCGGCGAGGGCAGCGCCGAGCGGGGCGTGCTGTCGACCCATCTGCGCGCCCAGGGCGATCTCGCGGGCATCCTCTATGTGGACGGCGCGGTCGGGCGGCCCGACCGGCCCGGCCATCTCGTGATGCACGGGCGAGAGGTCTTTCGCCACGCCGTCGGCAAGCTGGCCGAGGCGGTCGAATTGGCGTTGTCCGCCAATGGCTTGTCTCCCGCGGATGTGGACTGGTTGGTGCCGCACCAGGCCAATCTGCGGATCATCGACGCGGTGGGGCGCAAGCTCGGCCTGCCCAAGGAGCGGGTGGTCGTGACGGTGGATCGCCACGCCAACACCTCGGCGGCCTCGGTGCCGTTGGCGCTGGCCGAGGCGAGAAGCGACGGCCGTATCCGGCGCGGCGACCTCGTCCTGCTGGAGGCGCTGGGCGGCGGCCTGACCTGGGGCTCCGCACTGGTGCGTATGTAGAAGGGCTACACGCTCGTGCGCATGTAGTCTCCGAAGGGCCTGATCCTTCTGTATTTCTTGACGGCGGGTGGTCGCTCTGCCTAGCGTGGTGGAATGAATACCGTCACGCGGGCACATCTGGCCGAGACGATCTATACCCAGGTCGGTCTGTCCCGGAACGAATCGGCTGATCTGCTCGAAACCGTGCTCGAGCGGATGAGCCTCGCGCTGGAGGCCGGCGAGTCCGTCAAGATCAGCGGCTTCGGCACGTTCTCGGTGCGCCAGAAGGGCAGGCGGGTCGGGCGCAACCCCAAGACCGGCGAGGAAGTGCCGATCCTTCCCCGGCGCGTGCTGGTGTTCCGGCCGAGCCACGTCCTCAAGGCTCATGTCAACGGCGTGCAGCCGAGCCACGGCGAGGACGAATGAGCGTGCCGCCCGCCGCGCGGGACGATGCAGCGCACCCGCGTGGCGAGAACGGCCCGGAGGCTGGCCGCGCCAAGCCGAAGAAGGCGCCGAACGCCTTTCGCACGATCAGTGAGGTAGCGGACGAGCTTCACATCCCGCAGCATGTGTTGCGTTTCTGGGAGACCAAGTTTCCGCAGGTCAAGCCGCTGAAGCGCGGCGGCGGACGGCGCTATTACCGGCCGGAGGACATCGCCCTGCTGCGGCGTATCTCCGACCTCCTGTACATCCAGGGTTACACGATCAAGGGCGTGCAGCGGCTGCTGCGCGAGGGCGGCGGCAAGCTGTCGGACGACATCCCGCCGCCCACCCCCGACGAGCAGGCCGCCGCCGCCGCCGAGAGGGCCAGCCCGGTGCCGTTCGAGCCCGAGCTGCCGATGCCCGGCCTGGCGCCGGCCGAGCCCTCGCCGTTGCCCCGCGCGTCGGCCCGGCCGCGGCCGGACCCCGAGGTCGAGCGGCTGCGCGCCTTGCTCTCCGAGGTGCTGCGCGAGCTGGAGGCGCTGCGCCGGTTGCTCCCTTGAGCGGCCGCGTTGCGGCGCCCCTCGTTGCGGCGCCCCTCGTTGCAGCGCTGGGCCGGGGCTGCTAAACGGGCGGAACGGTCGGAGCGTAGCGCAGCCTGGTAGCGCATCAGTCTGGGGGACTGGGGGTCGTGGGTTCGAATCCCGCCGCTCCGACCAGCTCGAAACGCCCGGATCAGGGCTCTACGGGCTCCGGGCTTTACCCGAATCCGGGCTCTACCGACCCCGCTCTTTCCCCGGATCGGGGCTCTCGGCGATGGATCATTGCCCGGATCGGGGCTCAGTCCTCATCCTTGTTTCGACGAAGCAGCAGCGTGATCAGGACGGCCGCGAGGGCGAAGGACACCACCACGCCGATCGTCATGGCGATGTAGCCGCTGGCGTGCATGTCCACGTCGCCGGGCGAGTTCCAGGCGAACAGCATGTAGTAGACGGAAAACACGAACACCGCCGCGATCGGCGTAATCAACAAGATATTGCGCAGCATTGCCCAGCTCCACGGTCCTCGGTGTTCAGGTTACATGAGCGGTTGACCTGCGAATTATCAGGTTCAAACTTTGCCTCCGCCACGTTTTGGAAGGATGGCTCCCATGAAAGTTGTCAAGGCATCTGCACGGCCGACCAAGGTGGCGCCGGCCGACAATTTCACCGGCACCGTGATGCAGGACGAGGTCGTGGTCGGCGTCGCGCCGTCGCGGATGCGCGCGACTTCGGTCTCGTTCACCCCCGGCGCGCGCACCGCGTGGCACTCGCACCCGGTGGGACAGACGCTCTACGTGCTCTACGGCGTCGGCCGCATCCAGAAGAAAGGCGAGCCGCCCATCGTCATCAGCCCGGGCGACACCGTGTTCATTCCGCCCGATGTCGTGCATTGGCACGGCGCCGCGCCGGACCGGCTGATGATCCATCTCGCGATGTCCGAGAACACCGACGCCGGTGCCGGAACCAAGTGGATGAACAAGGTGACGGATGCCGAATACGCGACCCCGGCGGTCGAGCCATGACAGGCGCGCGAGACCGCGCCTAGACTGGTTTCGATGGGCGTCGGAGGGAGGACCGGAAGATGAAAGTCGGCGTCGCGCTGAACATGCTGTCCCAGGCCGGGCGATCGGACGTCGCGGTGATGACCGAGCACCTGGCCCTCGGCGACCTCGTCGAACCGCTCGGCTTCAATTCGCTGTTCGCCCTCGAACACCACTTCACCGGCTACGCGATGTCGCCGGCGCCGACGCAGCTGCTGAGCTACTACGCCGGCCGCACCAAGCGCATCACGCTCGGCACCTCGGTGATCGTGCTGCCCTGGCACGACCCGGTGCGCGTCGCCGAGGAGATCGCGCTGCTCGACATCCTTTGTGGCGGGCGCTGCATGTTCGGCTTCGGCCGGGGGGCCGCGAGCGTCGAGTACGCCGGCTTCCGCATCCCGATGGAGGAGGCGCGTCCGCGCTTCGTCGAGGCCGCCCAGGTCGTGATGAAGGCTTTGTCGGAGCCGACCTTCGAGCACCAAGGCGAATTCTTCCAGATCCCGCGCACCTCGATCCGACCGCGGCCGATGTCGCATCCCGAGCGGCGCTTCTATGCCTCCTCGGTCAGCCCGGAATCAGCGGAGATCATGGCCAAGCTCGGTTTCGGAATGCTCGTCATCATGCAGAACGAGTGGCCCAAGGCCGCCGCCGACATCGACCGCTACAAGGAGATCGCGCGAAGTGTCGGCCACGAGCCGCGCGCGCCGGTGATCCTCACCAACGTCTCCTGCGCCGAAAGCCGAGACGAGGCGCATGAGCGTGGCGTGCGCTATCTCGGGCGGAAATGGGAGTCGATCGACAACCACTATCATTTTTCCGACGGGCATCTCGCGACGGTGAAGGGCTACGAATCCTACGGCAAGATGGCGAAGACCTACGCCAAGATGAAGGACGACGCCGTACGAGACAAAGCGACGGAGTTCTACGTCAGCATCCAGATCGTCGGCACGCCGGACGACTGCCTGCAGCAGATCGCCGAGTTGCGCGCGCTGACCGGGATGGACCACCTCATCACGGAGTTCTCCTTCGGCGGGATGCCGCACGAGGAGGCGGAGCTCAACATGCGCCTGTTCGCGGATCGCGTGATGCCGGTGCTGCAACGCGACACGGCGTTCACCACGGCGGCGCCGCAGCGCACCGCGGCGGGCGCCAAAGCGGACGTTTTCGCGCCGGCATAGAGTGCAATCGATTCGCGCTGAATCACGGGTTGCACAAACGTCATCGCGAGCCGCCACTTGGCGGCTCGCGATGACGAAGGTGGGCCAACTTGAAGCGGTCACTCTCTAGGCCTCCGACCTCGGATCAAAAGCGTGCTGCAGCCCGTCACCCAGAAAATTGACGGCAATGACGGTGAGAAAAATCAGCAGCCCCGGGTAGATCGCCAGCGCCGGCGCGGTCGTCACCAGTTCCTGCGCGTTGTTGAGCATGTTCCCCCAGCTCGGCGTCGGCGGCACGATGCCGAAGCCGAGAAAGCTCAGCACAGACTCGAACAGGATGACGCGCCCGATGGTCAGCGTCCCCGCGACGATGATCGGCGTCGCGATGTTCGGCAGTACGTGCGTGAACATCACGTATCCCGCGCCCCCGCCGCTGGCGCGCGCGGCGCGCACGTAGTCGCGCTCGCGGATCGAGAGCGTCGCCGCGCGTACCAACCGCGCGATCGAGGTCCAGTCGAACAGCGCGATGATGATGACGACGCGCCAGAACGCCGCCGCGCCGGAATGGGCGAACTCGCCGGAGAAGCCGATCTTGGTCAGGTCCACGGCACCCAGCACGATCAGCAGCGGCAGCAGCGGCAACGCGATCACGCCATCGGTGAAGCGCATCAGGAACGCATCGGCGCGTCCGCCGAAATAGCCCGCGAGCAGGCCGATGGCGATGCCCAGCACGCCGCCCGCCACGGTAGCGAGCGCGCCGACCAGGAGGGAAATCTGACCGCCGAGCATCAGCCGCAGCAACTCGTCACGGCCCGCGTCATCGGTGCCGAGCCAGTGCAACGCGGAAGGCGGCTCGTAGCGGGAGAGCAGATCGGTCGCGTTCGGGTCGATGCCGAGCGCGGCCTGCAGCGGCCACGCCGCGAGCACGAACGCGAGGAGCAGCACGAGCACGATCAGGCTGGCCATTCCCGCGCGATGCCGCCGGAACCGGCGCCAGCGCAGCCGCCAACTCGCGACGGCGGCGTCCGGCACGACCGCGATCGCGGCGGTGGCGCTCATCGCAGGGCAATCCTCGGATCGAGCCACGCATAGGCGAGGTCGGCGACGAGGTTGCTGAGCAGCGTCACCAAGGTCGCGAACAACAACCCGGTCAATGCGAGATTGTAGTCGTTGCCGAGAATGGCGTCATAAATCATCTTTCCCACGCCGGGCTGGGCGAACATCGTCTCGGTGATGAGCGCGCCGGAAAACAGTCCGCCGAAGCTCAGCGCCATCACCGTCACCACCGGAATGAGCGCGTTGCGGAAGGCGTGGACCAGCACCACGCGGCGCTCGCCGGCGCCCTTGGCCCGCGCGGTGCGGATGTGATCCATGCGCAAGGTCTCGATCATGCTGGCACGCACGAAGCGGATGAACTGGCCGGTGATCGCCAGCGCCAAGGTCACAACGGGCAGCACGAGATGGCGCAGCTGGTCAAAAAAGCCTCCCGCGCCGACGGTGGTGATGCCGCTCGCCGGCAGCCAGTGCAGCCAGACGGCGAACACGAGGATGAGTACCAACGCCAGCCAGAACACCGGAACAGAGATGCCGGCGAACGCGAAAAAGCCGATGAGGCTATCGCGCGCGCTGCCGGGACGCAGCGCGGCGAGCACGCCGAGCGAAACGGATAGAAAAACACTCAGCGTGAAGGAGGCGAGCATCAGCCGACAGGTCTGCGCCAGTGCCGGGCCGAGCACGACCAGCACCGGTTCCGCGTGCAATCGGGAGAAACCGAAATCGCCGCGCAGCGCCGCGCCAAGCCAGTGCCAGTAGCGCAGCAGCAGCGGCTGATCGAGGCCGTAGACGTGACGCAACTGCGCCACCTGGTCGGGCGTGATGTTCGGCATCGTCGAGAGCATCACGTCGATCGGGTCGCCCGGCATCAGGCCGATGAGGCTGTAGATGATGAAG
>DATIMU010000026.1:0-6704 GCA_035475015.1 Acetobacteraceae bacterium | reverse complement strand
GCGATAGGTTCGCGATCGCGGTCAGCCGTGGGTATCGACGAAACTCTGTACCAAGCTGCCGCAGACCAGCCGCCAACCGTCGACCAGCACAAAGAAGATCAGCTTGAACGGAAGCGCCACGACGCTCGGCGGCAGCATCATCATGCCGAGGCTCATCAGCACGCTGGCGACCACCATGTCGATCACCAGGAAGGGCAGGAACAGCAGGAATCCCATCTCGAAGGCGCGGCGCAGCTCGCCCACCATGAAGGCCGGCACCAGCGCGCGCCACGGGGTCTGCTCCGGCGTGGGCGGGTCGGGTAGTTTCGCCAGATCGAGGAACAGCTGCAGATCGCTGCCGCGCAGGTTGCCGCTCATGAAGTGCCGGAACGGCTCGGTCGCGAGGCGCAGTCCTTCCATCTCGCTGACGCGGCCCTGCGTCATCGGCAGCAATCCGCTGGTCCATGCCTGATCAAGCACCGGCTGCATCACGAAGAAGGTCAGGAACAGGGCGAGCCCGATCAGCACGGTGTTGGGCGGCGTCCCTTGCGCGCTCAGCGCGCTGCGCAGCAGCGACAGGACAATGACGATCCGCGTGAAGGCGGTCACCATCACGAGCAGGCTCGGGGCCAGCGCCAGCACGGTGACGATCGCCGTCAGCTGAACCAGCCGCGAGGTGGCGCCGGCCTGCCCGGCGCCACCCAGATCGATGCTGACGGACTGCGCGGCGGCGAGCCCCGGCAGCAGCAGGAGGAGCGCCAGGAGGACCAGCGGGACGAGGCGGCGGATCATGGCGCGGCCCGGTCGGGTAGCCAGCCGACCACGAGGTCCTGGCCGCCGCCGGTGAGGAGCAGTACGCGCCGTCCCTCGCAGCTCACGAGGTGCAGCCGTCGTCGTGGATCGAGTGCGACGGCTTCTTCCACCTGCAAGAGGCGCCCAGCCGGGCGGCGGGTCGCAAGGCCGCTGAATTTGACGGCGCGGCTCGCCGCCCAGATCAGCGCCAGAACTGCGAGCAGCGCGACGATCGCGGTCAATATCGGTTGTACGGACGAGAGCATCTGGCGCGGCCTTTTGCCGGCGGTGGAACGGAGCCGTCAGGATTCGGATGGCGCCATCGCGGCGGTGAGTGCCGCGGACAGGCTGTCGATCTCGCGCAGCATGGCGGAGAGTTCCGGGACCAGTTCGCGACCCTGCTCGGGTTGCAGATCGAGCGCCTTGGCGCAGAGCAATCCGACGATCCTGTCCAATCCGGCAAGATCGACGGGTCGTCCGGTGTCGATCAGGGCGCGCGAGAGGCGGATCGTGGTCACGACGCCGCCCGCGAGCGAGCGGGTCCGGCCGATCCGTGTGCGATCCGCCAGCATCGGCATGTCTTCGAGCGGGTCCGCGTGGGGTTCCATGCCCGGGAGGAAAGCACGCTTCTATTACCGAAGGGTTTCCGGCGCGCTTAACCCGGCGTTCAATCCTTTGGCGCAATCTGCCGGCGTGGACCGGAGATGGCGGCACGCATGGATGTCTCCCAGATCGGATTGTTTGCCTTGGCGGACCAGCGTCTCGCCTGGCTCGACCGCCGCCAGGAGGTGCTGGCGCATAACGTCGCCAATGCCGACACGCCGGGATGGCGGCCGCGCGATCTCGGCCCATTCGCCGCGGCACTCTCGGCGCGTGGCGGAGTGACGCCGGTACAGACCCAGCCGAACCACCTGCCGGGAACGGCGGCCGCCACGCCGCCGGACGTCGTCGGGCGGCCCAGCGAGCGTGCGCCGGACGGCAACGCCGTGTCGGTGCAAGAGCAGCTCATGAAGGTCGCCACGACCGAGAGCTCGCAGGAACTGGTGACCAATCTCTACACGAAATATCTCGGCTTCTTCCGCACGGCACTTGGGCACAGCTAACAGGGACGGACCGCGATGGATCTCACGAAAGCCCTGACGATCTCGGCGCAGGGATTGGATGTGCAGACCACCCGGTTGCGCGTCATCGCCGAGAATCTCGCCAACCAGGACACGACGGGCTCGACGCCGGGGGCCGATCCGTACCGGCGCAAGACCGTGACGTTCGAGAACCGGATGGATCGCGCGCTCGGCACCGAGACGGTGCGCGTCAAGGAAATCGGCCAGGACCAGACCGCGTTCGCGCAGCGCTACGATCCGTCGCATCCCGCGGCCAACGCGCAGGGCTACGTCAAGACCGCGAACGTGAACAGCTTCGTCGAGGTCATGGACATGCGCGAGGCGCAGCGGTCGTACAGCGCCAATCTGCAGGTTCTGGAAGTCACCCGCGGCATGTTGACGCGCGTGATCGGCATGTTGAAATGACCGGCATTCCGACCATCACGGTCACGCCGTCGGCTGCCGCCGGGGCCTACGCGAAGGTGGACGGCGGCGCCCAGGCGGCCAGCGGCGGCGGCTTCGGCGGTGCGGTGCAGCGGGCGCTCGAGGGCGTCGTGGAGACCGGCCACCAAGCGGACGCGCAGGCGATGACGGCGATCGCCGGCGGGGGCAATCTCACCGAGGTGGTCACCGCCGTGTCGCGCGCCGAGCTCGCCCTGCAATCCACGGTGGCGATCCGCGACCGTGTGGTGCAGGCGTACCAGGACATCATGCGAATGCCGATCTGACGCATGTCCATCCCGGCAGGACGGCGGTGATGGCCGACACGAATATCGCGGAGCTGATGCGCGAGGCGATGCTGGTGGTCCTCAAGCTGGGCGGACCGCCGCTGCTCGTGGGGCTGGCGGTCGGGCTCGTCGTGTCGCTGCTGCAGACGATCACCCAGATCAGCGAATCGACGCTGGCCTTCGTGCCCAAGGTGCTCGCCCTGTTCGCGACGCTGTTCCTGCTCGGCCCGTTCATGCTGTCCACCCTGACCGACTACACGCACCGGGTGTTCGACGCGCTGGTCGCGGTGGGCGGCTCGTGAGCGCCGATGACGTAGCGGTGCTCGCCGCGTTGCCGGGATGGGCGTTCGGCTTCGTCCTGGTCCTGTCGCGCGTGAGTGCGGCGATGATGCTGCTGCCCGGCGTGGGGGAGGCGGAGTTGCCGGCGATGGTGCGGGCGGGCATCGCGCTCGCCATCACCTTCCTGCTCCTGCCAGGTCTCGCCCCGCTGCTGCCCACGGCGCCGGACAACCCCATCGCCGCCGGCGCGATGGTATGCGCCGAGCTCGTGACCGGCCTGTGGCTCGGCTGGCTGGCACGCCTGCTCGTCTATGCCCTGCCGATGGCGGGGCAGTTCATCTCCTACATGCTCGGCTTGTCGAACGTGCTGCAGCCCGATCCGGTGCTGGGCGCCCAGACCAGCGTCGTCGCCAAGCTGTTCGGGTTCGCCGGACCGTTGATCCTGCTGGTCTCCGGCCTCTACGCGATGCCGCTTGCCGCGCTGGGCGGCAGCTTCCACCTGATCGCTCCGGGCGCGCTGCTGCCGGCGGGGGACGTGGCGGAGACCGTGGTGGGGGCGGTCGCGGAGGCGTTCGGGCTCGCCTTGCGGCTCGCCTCGCCGTTCGTGCTGGCGGCGATCGTGTGGCAGGTGGGGCTCGGCCTGATCTCGCGCCTGCTGCCGCGGATGCAGGTGTACATGGCGGCGATGCCGGGCCAGATCCTCGGCGGCCTGCTCCTGCTGAGCGCGCTGGCCGGCGTGCTGTCGACGGCGTGGCTGGAAGCGGCGCGCGACGGGTTCGCGCATCTGCCGGGGCTGCCCTGAGCGGCGATGGCCGAGGGCGGCGACCAGGAAGACCGGACGGAAGCGGCAACCCCGCGGCGGCTGCAGAAAGCCCGCGAGCAGGGCAATGTCCCGCTCTCACGCGAGGTTCCCGCCCTGGCGGCGCTGGCGAGTACCGCGCTCGTCCTGATGATGACCGCCCCGCTGGCCGCGCGCGACATGGTGGGGCGGTTGAGCGTCTTCCTGGCGCAGGCGGACCGCTGGGACATGTCCGATGGAGGGCGCGGCGCCGTGCTCGCCGCCGGGGCCGCCCTGTTGCGCATGAGCGCCCCGTTCATCCTCGCGGCGCTGGCCTTCGGCACGGCCGCCGTCCTGCTGCAGACGCGGGGCCAGCTCAGCACCCACGCGCTGCGGCTGGACCTGTCGCGCCTCAGCCCGCTCGCCGGCATCCGCCGCCTCGTCAGCCTCGACAGCCTGGTCGAGACCGGCAAGTCCCTGGTCAAGCTCGCGGTCATGGGCATGGCGGCCTGGTACGTGGTGTCCGGCGATCTGCCCGGCCTCGCCGCCGCCTCGATCACCGATCTTCGGCTGTTGCCGGCGCAGGCGCTGCGGCTGATCCTACGGCTCCTGTTCGCGATTCTCGCCGTGCAGGGCGTGATCGCGGCGGCGGACGTGATCTGGGTGCGCTTGCGACACGCAAGGAGCCTACGCATGAGCCGGCACGACATCCGCGAGGAAATGAAGGAGACCGAGGGCGACCCTCGCATCAAGCACCGCCTGCGCCAGATCAGGATGCAGCGGGCGCGCAAGCGGATGCTTGCCGCGGTGCCGAAAGCGACGGTGGTGATCACGAATCCGACACATTATGCTGTGGCATTATCATACGATCGTGCTAGCAACGCGGCACCACGCCTGGTTGCGAAGGGAGTCGATTCAATGGCCGCCCGCATCCGGGAGGTTGCAGCCGCGCATCGCGTTCCCCTGGTGGCCAACCCGCCCTTGGCTCGGGCGCTGTACCGCGTCGAGCTGGAAACCGAGGTTCCCGCCGAGCATTATCAGGCCGTGGCCGAGATCATCGCCTATGTCTGGGGCCTTGGCCGGCGGGCGCGTGGTGGTCCGCAGGCGCCGCCGCCGTGAGGGTCGGCGCATGAGGATCGGCGCATGAGGATCGTCGGGGCATGGCGCCGGCTGCTCGGACGACAGGCCCCGCCGCCGAGCCTGGTCGACCGCCTCGCGGGACCGCTCGACGAGTTGCTCCGGGTGCTGTTTCAGGAGGCTTCCGCCGGCGTGCTGATCGCCGATCGGTCCGGGCGGATCGTGCGGGCAAACGATACCCTCCGGCGCATGGTGTCGCGCCGGGTGGACCTCACGCCGGGGCAGCCGGCGATCGCCGCGTTCCAGGAAGCCGAGCGCCAGGCGATCGAGGCCGCCTTGCGGACGGCGCTGCACGGCGGCGGGCTTCCGGCCCCCCTGACCGCCCGGCTGGAGCGCGGCGACCCCGATCCGGACCATCGCGTGGATGTCTCCGGCTCGGTGCTCCGCGAGGCCGATCGGAGCATCTCGGGGCTGATCCTGCGGATCACCGACCTCACCTTGCAGACGCGGCTCGAGCGGCAGCTGGCGAACAGCCAGAAGCTGCAGGCGATCGGTCAGCTCGCCGGCGGCATCGCGCATGATTTCAACAACCTGCTCACGGCGATCCTGGCCGGCACCGATCTCGTGCTCGGCCGGACCGACCTAGACGCCGATCTCCGCGAGGACGTGGGTCAGATCCGGGGCGGTGCCGAGCGGGGCGCGGCACTGGTCCGCCAGCTTCTCGCGTTCGGCCGCCAGCAGACCCTGCAACCGCGCGTGCTCGCCATCAACGACGCGATCCAGGATATCGCCGGGCTGCTGCGGCGGCTGCTGGGCGGTCGGATCAGCCTCGAACTCGATCTCGAGACGCCCGGCCGGCTGGTCCGGGTGGACCCGACGCAACTCGATCAGGTGCTGGTCAATCTCGCGGTGAACGCGCGCGACGCCATGCCGGGGGGCGGGCGGCTGGCCTTGCGCAGCGGCCACGTCACGCTCTACCGGCCACTGATCCGTGGACAGGAGACGATCCCGCCCGGCCGCTACGTCATGGTCGAGGTGGAGGACACCGGGGTCGGCATCCCGGCCGAGGTGTTGCCGCGTATCTTCGACCCGTTCTTCACGACGCGGCGCGAGAGCGGCGGCACCGGTCTCGGCCTCTCGACCGTGCATGGCATCGTGCGCCAGTCGGACGGCTTCCTCGCGGTGGAGTCGGAGATCGGCAAGGGCACGCGCTTCCGTCTCTATCTGCCGCGCCACGATGCGGCGGAGCTGGTCACCGCGCCGCCTTCGCCAAAGCTGCCGCCGGCAGCCGTGCCCGTGAGCCCCAGACCGGGCGCGGATCGCGGGCGGACGGTGCTTCTGGTCGACGACGAGGACATGATCCGCGGCCTCGCCGAGCGGGCGCTGCGCCAGCGCGGCTGGGAGGTGCTGAGTGCCGACTCGGCCGAAGCGGCCCTTGCATTGCTCGAAGACCGCCGCGCCGAATCGGGGGCGCCGCCCCCTGCCGTGCTGGTGTCGGACGTGGTGATGCCGGGCATGGACGGCCCGGCGCTGGTCCGTGCGGTGCGGGCGACCCAGCCCGATCTGCCCGCCATCCTGGTCTCCGGCTATGCCGACGAGACCCTGCGGCAAGACTGCACGGGGCCAGGGATTGTGTTCCTTTCAAAGCCTTACACGCTCAAGGCACTGCTCGCGGCGGTGGATGACATGACCATTTCGGCGGCTGAACCAGCGACGGCGGGGTTGTGCTAAAGCAGCGTCGCCAAGCGAACGGGATCAAGCTGGCCGTGCTCTGGTGGAAATCCCTTGTGCTGGGGTGGCCTGCGGAACATACAGGCAACCAAAGCTCATTCGGGAGCTTGCGAGCTTCGGTTGCAGGCGCATTCGCTTCTGTGAGACAGTGGCGTGCCGGCAATCCTGGGGCGAATCGCTTGACCCAGAATACAATGGAAGGTTGAGGCGGGGAACTCATGGAAAAGAACAAGGCGCTCG
>DATIMU010000025.1:0-4206 GCA_035475015.1 Acetobacteraceae bacterium | reverse complement strand
ACCGGGCGCGGCGGCGGTTCCGGGCTCCACATCGCCAAGCCGTGAATCCGGCCCACCAGGGGGGAGGCAGCGTAAAAGCCGCCGATTCGCCCCGGCAGGCGATTGATCGCCTCGGTCGCCTCCTGCATGAGCAGGATGTCGGGTTGTTCTCGGCGGATCAGGTTGACGATGTCGTCCACGGAGGCGCCCGTCAGGCGCAAAAGATTCCAGCTAATGATCTTCATGGGAATGAGGTCTGTGGAACTCCGATTGTAGCTCGAACTCAAGCTTAGCGCCTAGGAGAGCATATGGTTTTGATAACAGAGCACGGACAGATACCGCCAGGAAGCTTTATCGCCCCTTAATGCGAAGCTGCCATGCGCGGACCAGCAGCGTGGCGGCGACCCAGAGCGTGACGAGCGCAAGGGGCACCGTGACCAGGCGGGGCAGCAGGATCGTCACGGCGGCCACGACCAGCAGCACGCCGCCCGCCGCGGCCATCACCCGGGCCTCCGCCGGCCCCAGGGCGCGCCGGTTGGTGATTGCGGCGCCGACCGTGCTGCCGATGCCGAGCGCGCCGGCGGCGACCCGCCCCGGGCTGCCGCGACGCGCCGGGTGGGGCTCGGGCGATTGCGCCGCGACATGGACGTTGCCGAGGCCGAGCACGATCTCGGTGGCGTTGGCGAGATCGGCGCGGAACATCGCCTCCATCTGGCCGGCGAACCCGGCGTCCTCGACCGCGATATCGAGCTCCCAATTGCCCACCCAGCTCGCCAGATTGAGGTTGCTGGAGCCGATCCGGGCCCAGCTGCCATCCGCCACCGCCGTCTTGGCGTGCAGCATCGGACCGTTCCACTCGAACACGCGGATGCCGGCCTCCAGCAGCGGGCGGTAGCCGGCGCGGGACAACGCCTTGGCGACCGGCAGGTCGCTTGCACCGGGCACCAGCAGGCGCACGTCGACGCCGTCATGCGCGGCGTCGATCAGGGTGCGGACATAGGCGGTGGTGCCGACGAAATAGGCGTCGGTCAGCCACAGCGAGCGCCGCGCCTCGGTCGCCACGAGCTGATCGAGCCGATACAGCCCCATCGTGTTCGGCTGGCTGGCGATGACGCTGACCGGCACGCCGCCCTCGACGGCGAGACCGCGCTCGGGCCGGGCCTCGCCGTCGGAGAGGGGGGCACCCGACAGCGCCCAGGTGTCGGCGAACGCGGCTTCGAGTTCCGCGACGGCAGGGCCGCGCAGCTCCACGCCGGTATCGCGCCAGGGGGCGACGCCGGCGGCCGGGTTGCCCAGCCACGCGGCGCCCACGCAGAGGCCGGAGACGAAGCCGACCTCGCCGTCCACGGTCAGCGATTTCCGATGGTTGCGGCCGAGCCAGCCGAACGGGCTCGAGACCCTCGGCGGGTTGAAGCAGCGAACCTCCACGCCGGCGGCGCGCAGCCGCTGCCAGAACGCCGCCGACGCGCTGCCGAAGGTGCCGAACCAGTCGTACAGGAGACGCACCGCGACCCCATCCCGCGCCTTGGCGATCAGCGCGTCCGCGAAGGGCTGGCCGGCGGGGTCGGCGCGAAAGATGTAGTTCTCGAAATGCACCGACCTGCGCGCCCCGGCGATCGCGTCGAGCCAGGCGGGATAATTCTCGGCGGCATCGCGCAGCAGCCGCACGGAATTGCCCGCGACCGATGCCGCGCCCGCGATCCGCACCAGCAGGCGATCGCCGATCAGCGGAGCGGGCGGCGCATCGGCCGCCGGGTTGGCTTCCTGGCGGCGCCGTGTGGCGTACTCGATAGGGCTGCCCTTCCATTCGCTGGACCGAGCTACCCTAACGCGATTCCTCCGGCACGGTCGATCAAACGACTGGACTGCGGCAGCGGCGTCTACTTTACGCCAAGGTAAATCCCGAATTGACACAAATTCATCACGGCCTTGGGCGATCAACGACTTGCCGCGCCGGATAATCAATACCATTACAATTTCGGAGATTGAAACATATGACATCGGGATTCAATCGCGTGGCTCTGGCCGCCTGCCTCGGTATTCTTGGCGCGTCCCAAGCGCACGCCACCGTGGCGCTGATCGCCAACGGCACGCTCACCGGCTCGAACGCCGGCAGCTACACCGACCTGTCGGGCCTGAACTACACGCTGGAGAACGGGTTGCCCGCCAACGTGCTGGGCGGCATCGGCTCGGGTCTCGCATGGGCCGGCGGCCACACCTTCCTCGCGACGCCTGATCGCGGCCCGAACGCCACGCCGTACAACAGCGCGGTGGACGACACGGTCTCCTACATCACCCGCTTCCAGACCGTGACGATGAACCTGACGCCCAGCGCGCACGGCGCGGCGACACCCTTCACCGTGACGCCGACGCTGGCCGGCACCACGCTATTGTGGAGCGCGACGCCGCTGACCTACGGCAGTGGCGCGGGGCTCGGCACCGCTATTGACGGGAGCCCGCTCGGCTCGGGCGCACCAGCGGCGAACACCGCGAGCAAGTTCTACTTCACCGGCCGGTCGGACAATTTCGACCCGTCGAAGACCTCCGGCAATCCGAACAACGCCCGGCTCGACCCGGAGTCGATCCGGGTCTCCAACGGCGGCACGCGGGTCTACGTGTCCGACGAGTACGGCCCCTACATCTACGAGTTCGACCGCGCCACCGGCGAGCGCCTGCGCAGCTTCACGCTGCCGGCCAATCTCGACGTAGCCAAGCCGAGCCCGGTCGGTGCCGCCGAGATCAGCGGCAACGCCAGCGGCCGCACCGCCAACAAGGGCATGGAAGGGCTGGCGATCACGCCCGACGGCAAGACGCTGGTCGGCATCATGCAGGCCTCGCTGATCCAGGACGCGGCGCTGGGTGGTGCGGCGGGCAACCTGCTACGGATCGTCACGGTCGATGTCGCCACGGGGGCGACGCACGAATACGGCTATCTGCTGACCAGCGGCTCGGGCGTCAGCGACATCGTGGCGCTGAACGACCACGAGTTCCTGGTCGACGAGCGCGACGGCAAGGGCCTCGGCGACGGCAGCAAGGCGAAAATCAAGCAGGTGTTCAAGATCGACCTCGCGGGTGCCGTCGACATCACCGGCATGGACGGCAGGGAGGCCGCCACTCACGCGGTGAACAAGTCGGTGTTCCTCGACCTCGTCGACGTGCTGAGCAAGGACGGCATCGACAAGAGGCAGATCCCGTCGAAGATCGAGGGCCTCGCACTCGGCCAGGACATCGACGTGAACGGCGTGACGCAGCACACGCTGTGGGTCGCCGACGACAACGACTTCGTGCCGGACAGCGCCGGGCCGAACCGGTTCTACGTGTTCGGCTTCACCGACGCGGACCTCGACGGCTCGGTATTCGTGCCGCAGGCGCTGCCGGAGCCGGCCTCGGCCGCATTGCTCGGGGCTGGCCTGCTCGGCCTGTCCGCAACCCTGGGCCGCCGCTCGACATCGCGGTAGCCGTCCCGGGCGGTTGCCAGGAGGCGCGTCGCGTCACAGGCTAGGCGGGAAACTCTTCACGCTTCGCTCGAAGGTGCCCGCCATGCCCGGTCCTCTGCACGGCTACCGGATCGTCGATCTCACCTCGATGATCTCGGGGCCGCTCGCCACCATGCTGCTCGGCGACCAGGGCGCCGACGTCGTCAAGGTGGAGCCGCCGCGCGGCGGCGACCACACCCGGGCCGGGGCCAACCGGCGGGCCGGCTTCTCCGCCTCGTTCCTCAACAACAACCGCAACAAGCGGTCCGTCGCACTCGACCTCAAGACCCCGACCGGGCTGAAGGCCTTGCTGCGGCTGGCCGCCAGGGCGGATGTGTTCGTGCAGAATTTCCGGCCCGGCGTCGCCGATCGAATGGGCGTCGGCGAGGCCGCCGTGCGCGCCGTCGCGCCCAAGGTGGTCTATGTCTCGATCAGCGGCTTCGGCGAGCACGGACCCTACGCGAGCAAGCCGGTCTATGATCCGCTGGTGCAGGCGGTCTCGGGCCTCGCCTCGATCCAGGGCGGCTCGGACCAGGCGCGGCCCCGCCTCGTGCGGACCATCGTGCCCGACAAGCTGACCGCGATCACCGCCGCGCAGGCCATCACGGCCGCGCTGCTGGCGCGCGAGCGCACCGGAGAGGGCCAGCATGTGCGCCTCTCGATGCTCGACGCGGTGGTCTCCTTCCTCTGGGCCTCCGACATGGGCAGCCAGACCTTCGTGGGCGACGAGTTCCCGCAGGCCGAGGCGGCG
>DATIMU010000024.1:0-4845 GCA_035475015.1 Acetobacteraceae bacterium | reverse complement strand
ATTTCCATCGGCGAGGCCGCCGGCTTCGCGCTGCTGGAACGCGAGGGCGACGGTCCCGTCTTGCTTGGCTATGGGGCCACCAGCGACGGCTATCATATGTCGGCTCCGCACCCGGAAGCCGCCGGCGCGATCGGCGCGATGATGCAGGCGCTCGACCGCGCCGGGCTTGCGCCGCGCGACATCGACTACGTCAATCTGCACGGGACGGGCACCCGGGCCAATGACGCGATGGAGGATCTCGCGGTCGCCGAGGTGTTCGGCGGCGATACGCCTTGCAGCTCCGTCAAGGCCTGGACCGGTCACGCGCTCGGCGCCGCAGGGATCGTCGAGGCGGGGATCGCCGGGCTGTGCATCCGTGACGGCTTCATGCCGGGCTGTCTCAATGTATCCGAGGTCGACCCGACGTTTCGCGCTCGGGTTCTCGTCGATAACGCCGATCACCCGGTCCGCCGGGTCATCAGCAACTCGTTTGGCTTCGGCGGCGCCAATTGCAGCCTGATCCTGGGGACCGCGTGATGCGCGCCTACGTTCTCGGCGTGTCGGTCTGGGGGCCTGGGCTGGAGGGCTGGGAGGCCAGCCGTCCGGTGTTGGCCGGGCTTGCCGACTATCTGCCGAGCGACACCCTGCCGCCCGCGCCGGTGATGCTGTCCGCGACCGAGCGCCGTCGTACCAGCCTCGCGGTGCGCCTCGCGCTCACCGTGGCACAGGCGGCGACCGACATGGCGGGGTTGGCGTCCGATGCCCCGCGCAGCGTGTTCGGCACCTCGAATGGCGACGGCGCGGTGGTGGGCGCCATCCTGGAGTCACTGGCGGGGGGCGACGGGCAGGTCTCGCCGACCCAGTTCCACAACTCCGTCCACAATGCCGCGTCCGGCTATTGGACGATCGCCAAGGGTTCGCGGCAGCCCGCGACCTGCCTGGGCTGCGATGACGTGACGATGGGCGCAGCGCTGCTCAAGGCGATTGCCGAGGTCGGCGTGGAACGAGTGCCGCTGCTGCTGTGCGTCTACGATGCGCCGATGCCGCCGCCGCTCGCCGCCAAGCGGCCGACCGAGGGCGGGTTCGCCGCTGGGTTCGTGCTGGCACCGGACAATGGCGCGCGGGCGCTCGCACGGCTGGAGGCGCGCTATGTCGCGGACCCGGCGCCCGACGGCGCGGGCGAGCCGGACGCGTCCGGGCTGCGCGAACTAAGCCGCGCCAATCCGGCGGCGTGGAGCTTGCGGCTGCTGCAGGCGCTGGCGCGGGGCGAGGCGGATCGCTTCCCGGTGGCATTGCTGGACGGACATCTGGAGGTCGAGGTGGAGCCGTGCTCGGGCGCGCGCGGATAGCGGCGCTGATCCCGCATCAGGGGTCGATGTGCCTGCTCGACGAGGTCGTTGCCGCAAATGCGCGGGAGATCCGGTGCCGCTCGCGGACGCATCTCGACCCCGGGAATCCGCTGCGTCGCGCGGGCGTGCTCGGGATGGTCTGCGGGATCGAGTACGGGCTGCAGGCGGCGGCGCTGCATGGCGCGTTGCGCGACGGCGAGCGTCGGCCGGCGGGCCATCTCGCCGGGCTGCGTGACGTGACGATCGCGGCCGGCCGGCTGGACGACGCCGCGCTGGGCACCCTGGAGGTCGCCGCCATGTTGGAACTGAATGAGCGTTCCGGGTTGATCTACGCTTTCCGTCTTGCCTCCGAGGCCGGGGCCACGCTGGTCGAGGGGCGCGCAACGATCATGCTCACGTCATGAAACGCGCCATCGTGACCGGCGGCGCGAGCCCGCTCGGCGCGGCGATGTGCCGGGAACTGGCGGGGCAGGGCCTACACGTCTTCGTCCATGCCTGCGCGGGGGCTGACGCGGCGGAGCGGCTCGCGCGGGACATTGGCGCCGCCGGCGGCTCCGCGGCGACGCTGCTGTGCGACCTTACGGACGTGGGCGCCACCGCCGCGGCACTCGATCCGGTGCTGGCCGACGGGCCGCCGCAGATCATTGTGCACAACGCCGGCACGCACGACGATGCGCCGCTCGCCGGGATGACCGAGCGACAGTGGCGGGACGTGCTCGACCTGTCGCTGACCGGCTTCTACGCCATCACTCGCCCGCTGCTGCTGCCGATGATCGCGACGCGCTGGGGCCGCATCGTGGCGATCTCCTCGGTCTCGGCGGTGATGGGCAATCGCGGACAGGTGAACTATGCCGCCGCCAAGGCCGGGCTGATCGGCGCGGTGCGGGCGCTCTCCCTGGAGGTAGCGAGCCGCGGCATCACGGTGAACGCAGTGGCGCCGGGCATCATCGAAAGTCCCGCCGCCGCGGCCGCGTTCGATCGCAAGCGGATTGCCGAGATGGTGCCGATGAAACGCGCCGGGACGCCAGCCGAGGTTGCGGCACTGGTCGGCTTTCTCGTCTCTGACCGGGCGGCCTATATTTCGGGCCAGACCATCTCGATCAATGGCGGCATGGCATAGCGGCGCGGAGCCTCGGCAAGGTCAGCGATCGCCAGAGGCCCACCGGGTCCATGCCGCGCCGGAGCAGCTTGCCGGCGACCATCACCACGATGCGCATGATGTCCGCCACGGGCCGGAAATGGCTCGGCCGCCGCTGCGCGCCGCCGTAGATCGTCGGGATGTCCACGGCCGCCGTGAAATACCCGAGGCGCGCCGCCTCGATCAGCGCCTCGCTCTCGAACGCGAAGCCGCACGCCAGCCGCTTGCGTGCCGCGAGTGCCCGGATCAGGGCGGCGGGGTAGACGCGGAAGCCGGATTGGCTGTCGTCGATGGGATGGCCGGCGGCCCAGGAGACCCAGAAATCGGCCACGCGGTTGGCGATGAAGCGCGCGCGGGGGGCATCACGTCCGCTCGCCCGGCGCGAGCCGATCACGATGTGGTCTGGCCAAGCCAGGCTGCCCGCCAGCATCCGCCCAAGGTCGTCGGCCCGATGCTGTCCGTCGCCGTCGAGCGTCGCGACCCGGTCGGCCCCCTGCGCGACGGCCGCGGTCATGCCTCGCCACAGGCTGGCCCCCTTGCCCTGGTTGACCGGGTTCCGCAGCACGAGCGCGCCGCCCCGGCAGGCGATCGCGCCAGTATCGTCGGCCGACCCGTCATCGACGACGATGATCTCGGAGACGAACGCCAGCGCCCGGCAGTCCGCGACGACGGTGCCGATCGTCGCGGCCTCCTCCAGCGCCGGGATCACCACTGCCAGCCGTCCGCGATTGTTGCTCTTCTCATCCACCGGCTTCTCATGGCATGGGGAACTTGTTCTGCCCAAATGCATCCGAGAGGAGACCACGCTTGGCCGACCCCGCTGCCTCCCCCGCCGGCCGACCGGAGCCCGAGTCCTGTGACGTGCTGGTGATCGGCGGCGGCCCGGCCGGGTCCACCGCGGCCGCGCTGCTCGCCGAGCAGGGCCGCGACGTGGTGCTGCTGGAGAAGGACACGCATCCGCGCTTCCACATCGGCGAGTCGCTGCTGCCGCGCAATTTGGCGATCTTCGACCGGCTCGGCGTGCGGGACGCGATCGACGCCATCGGCGTGTTCAAGCCGGGCGCGGAATTCGTCTCGGACGCAACCGGTCGGTGCATCACCTTCAGCTTCAGGGAAGGGCTCGACCAGCGGTTCACCCACAGCTACCACGTCGAGCGCGCCAAGTTCGATGCGCTGCTGTTCGACAATGCCATCGCCAAGGGGGTGCGCGCCGAGCAGGGAACGCGCGTCACCGATGTTGCCTTCATGCCGACCGGTCGCGCGCGGGTGACGGCCCGGCGGACTGACGGAGGCGAGTTCGTCCTGACTCCGCGCTACGTGCTGGATGCGTCGGGCCGCGATACGTTCCTCGCCGGGCGGATGAAGCTGCTGGAAGCCGACAAGAACAACAACACCGCGGCGGTGTTCGCGCATTTCCGCAACGTCGAATGCCGCACCGGCGACCAGGCCGGCTGCATCAGCGTGCATCTCGCGGAAGACGGCTGGTTCTGGCTGATCCCGCTGCCCGACGACATAATGAGCGTCGGCTTCGTTGGCACGCAGCGCGCCTTCAAGGCGCGTCAGGGCAGCACGCATGATTTCCTGTTCGACAGGATCGCCCGCAGCCCGACCGTCCGCGCCCGAATGCGCGAGGCCGAGCTCTGCTCCGAGGTGCGGACCGCCGGCAACTACTCTTATCGCGCGCGGGCGAGCTGGGGCGAAGGCTACATGATGATCGGCGATGCGTTCGGTTTCGTCGATCCGGTGTTCTCCAGCGGCGTGCTGCTGGCGATGAGCGCTGCCGAACTCGGCGCCGAGGTCGCCTCGGTGTGGCTCGACGATCCGGCCCGTGCCCGCGTGCTGGCCCGCCGCGCCGAACGCCTCATGGCGGGCTCGATGGATCGGTTCGGCTGGCTGATCTATCGCATCAACGAGCCGGTGATGCGCCATCTGTTCATGGCTCCGAGCAACTTCCTGCGGATGCGCGACGGTGTGGTGTCGGTGCTCGCGGGCAATCTCGAGCGCAAGCGCGGCCTCGACGTGCCGTTGCTGGCGTTCAAGACGGTGTATCGCGTGTTCTCGCTGGCGCACCGCCTCGGGCTGCGGGCGCACATCGCTTCCGCGGGGTGACGCGCGCCGCGCTGTTCGCTGGCGTCGCACGCCGATATGCCGGCTGCGGGATTGGAACGGTTCGATATGTGTCCGCCAAGCTGCGGCGCGATCCGGTGCATTGCGACGTGCTGGACATCGGAGAAGCATCCGGTTTTGGCGACGTGCTTGACATCGGCTGCGGCCGCGGCCAGCTGGGCGTGGCCCTGCTGCTGGCCGGGCAGGCACGCTCGCTGCTCGGGCTGGACCGATCGACGGCGCATCTCGACCAGGCACGACGTGCCGCCGAGG
>DATIMU010000023.1:0-9963 GCA_035475015.1 Acetobacteraceae bacterium | reverse complement strand
GACGCCCACCCCGAAGGCCGCGGGAAGCTCGGTCAGCGCGGCCAGCAACAGGCAGCCGGTGCCGGTGCCGAGATCGAGGATCGAGGCCACCCTCCCCCGCTCGGGGAACAGCGCCAACGCCGCTTCCAGCAGCGTCTCGCTGTCCGCGCGGGGGACCAGGGCGGCGGGCCCGACGGCGAAGGGCAGGCTCCAGAACTCCTGCCGTCCGGTGATCCGCGCCAGCGGCTCGCGAGCCGCGCGGCGGGCCAGCAAGGGCTCATAGCGCGCCATGTCCGCCGGCCCCCGCAAGTCCCGCAACAGCGCCTCCTGGTCGATCCCGAGCGCGTGGGCGAGCAGCAGCCGCGCTTCCAGCCTGGGTCGCTCGATGCCGGCGGCGGCCAGCACGGCCGCGCCGTGCCGCAGCGCCTCGGCGCGTGGGAGGCTCACTCCTCCGCCGAAAGCCGCGCCGCCTGGTCCTCGGCGGTCAGCGCGTCGACGAACTCGTCGAGCTCGCCCTGCATCACCCGGTCGATCTTGTAGAGGGTGAGGTTGATCCGGTGGTCCGACACCCGCCCCTGAGGGAAATTGTAGGTGCGGATGCGCTCGCTGCGGTCGCCGGTGCCGACCTGGGATTTGCGGTCGGCGGCGCGCGTCGCGTGCAGGGCGGCCCGCTGCTGCTCGTAGAGCCGGGCGCGCAGGATCTTCATGGCCTTGGCGCGGTTCTTGTGCTGGCTCTTCTCCTCCTGCATCGCGACGACGATGCCGCTCGGCAGATGCGTGATCCGCACCGCGCTCTCGGTCTTGTTGACGTGCTGGCCGCCGGCGCCGGACGCGCGGTACACGTCGATCCGCAGATCGCCCTCGTCCACCTCGACATCCACCTCCTCGGCCTCGGGCAGCACCGCCACGGTGACGGTCGAGGTATGGATGCGGCCCTGGCTCTCGGTCGCCGGCACGCGCTGCACGCGATGCACGCCCGATTCGTATTTCAGCCGGGCGAACACGTTCCGCCCGGTGATCTCCGCGATGCCCTCCTTGAGCCCGCCGAGACCGGTGTCGCCGTATTCCAGGATCTCGCAGCGCCAGCCGCGCAGCGCCGCGTACCTTTGGTACATGGCGAACAGCTCGGCGGCGAACAGCGCCGCCTCGTCGCCGCCGGCGGCCGGGCGGATCTCCAGGATCGCCGAGCGCTCGTCCGCCTCGTCGCGCGGCAGCAGCGCCACGCGGATGTCGTGCCGCAGTCCGGGAATGCGCTCCTTGAGCGCGCGCAGCTCGGTCTCCGCCAGCTCGCGCATCTCGGCGTCCGCAAGCAGCGCCTCGGCCTCGGCCTGGGCGCGCTCCGCCTCGCGCAGCTCGCCGATGCGCGCGACCACCGGCTCGATCTCGGACAGCTCCTTGGAGGCGCGGACGTAGTTCTCGCCGGAGATGTGCTCGCTCATCATCGCGCGCAGCTCCTCGGCGCGCGCCGCAATCCGGTCGAGCTTGGCGGCCAGGTTCATCGCAGCCTCGCGGCCAGCTCCGCCAGCGCGATCTCCTGCTGTTCGCCCGAGGCGAGATCCTTCACCTGCGCCACGCCGCGCGCCAGCTCCGCCTCGCCGAGGATCACCACGGCCCGCGCGCCGCTCCGGTTGGCCCGCTCCATCCGGCGCTTGAGGTTGCCGCGATAGCCGATCTCGGCGCGGATGCCGGCGTGGCGCAACGCCTGGAGCACGCCCACCGCCGCCGCCTCGGCCATCTCGCCCACCGGGATCACCGCGACCGAGACCGGCGCCGCTGGCGGCTCGGGCAGCAGCATCGCCAGCCGTTCGATCCCCGCCGCCCAGCCGACCGCCGGGGTCTGCGGGCCGCCCATCTCGGCCACCAGCCCGTCATAGCGCCCGCCGGCCAGCACCGTGCCCTGCGCGCCGAGCTTGGTGGTGACGAACTCGAAGGCGGTGTGGCCGTAATAGTCGAGGCCGCGCACGATGCGCGGGTTTTCCCGGAACGGTACGCCGAAGCGCCCGAGATGCGCCTGGAGTTCCGCATAGAAGGCGGCGGCGGGCGCGGTGAGGAACGGCTGGATGGTCGGCGCCTCGGCCACGATGCGCTTATCGCCCTCGTCCTTGCTGTCGAGGATGCGCATGGGGTTGCGCTCCAGCCGCGCCAGGCTGTCCCGCGACAGCGCGCCCCGGTGTGCGGTGAAATAGCCGACCAGCGCCTCGCGATAGGCCGACCGGCTCTCCCGGTCGCCCAACGTGTTGAGCTCCAGCACGGTCTCGTCGGCGACGCCGAGTGCCTTCAGGATGTCCCAGCCGCAGGCGATCACCTCTGCGTCGGCCAGCGGCTCGCCGGGGCCGATCAGTTCGACGTCGATCTGGTGGAACTGCCGGTAGCGGCCCTTCTGCGGCCGCTCGTAGCGGAACATCGGCCCGGCGCAGAACACCCTTTGCGGCAGCGACTGGGTCAGCCCGTTGCTCACCAGCGCGCGGCAGACCCCGGCGGTCGCCTCGGGGCGCAACGTGACGCTGTCGCCGCCGCGATCCTCGAAGCTGTACATCTCCTTCATGACCACGTCGGAGGTCTCACCCAGACTGCGCGAGAATACCCGCGTGTCCTCGAGGATGGGCGTCATCCACTCGTCGAAGCCATAGGTCGCGGCGATACGGCGCGCGGTATCGACGACGTGCTGGTGGCGCCGCTGGTCCTCGCCGATCAGGTCCCGCATGCCGCGGACGGGTTGCAGCTCGCTCAAGCTTTTCGCCTCTCCGCCGGGGGATGCTTCCGGCCCGACCGTGATCTAGGGCGGAATGGCCGGGGGATAAAGCGGCGTGGGCGCGACACGGCCAGATTGTGTGGTAGCGTAACGGCCAAACCATTCCGCCCGGTATCGCACATGGCTGGCGACGCGCCGCTTCCCGATGTCTCCGAAGCCGTCCGGATGGAACGGATCGCCGATGTCCTGCAACGGGTGCCGCTCGCCGTCGGGGTCAATCTGATCAATGCCGGCGCGACCGCCTGGGTGCTCGCCCGGGTCGAGCCCTGGCCGGGGCCGGCCTGCTGGTTCGGCGTGCTGGCGCTGATCTCGCTGGTCCGCCTCGCCTTCTGGCACAGCGACCGGCGGCATCGCTTCCCGCCCGCTGGGCGCGTCGCGATGGTGACGCTGTCCACGCTCGCGACCGGGCTGGCCTGGGGGCTGGGGGCGGCCGCCCTGCTCCCCGACAAGCCCGCATATCGCTTGTTCGTCGTGTTCGTCGTCGGCGGCATGTGCGCGGGCAGCGTCACGACAAACGCGATGCACTTCCCGACGCTGGCGGGCTTCGTGCTCGCCGCCAGCCTGCCGGTGGCCGGCCGGCTCATCGCCGAGGGTGCCCGCCCCGACCTGATGATGAGCGGCATGATCCTGGTGTTCGCCGCCGCGCTGCTGGTCACTGGCCACCAGTTCAGCCGGGGCTATGGCGAGCGCGCCATGCTGCGGTGGCGGCTCGGCGAGGCCAACCGGCGGCTGCGCCAGGAGATCGACGACCACCAGGCGACCAGCGCCTCGCTGCGCGAATCGCAGAAGCTCGAGGCGATCGGTCGGCTGACGGCGGGCATCGCGCATGATTTCAACAACCTGCTCATGTCGATCGGCGGCAATATCGACCTCCTCCGCGCCCGCGCGGACCGCCCCGAGACGGTCCGCAGGCTCGACGCGATGCGCGGCGCGATCGAGCGAGGGTCGCAACTGACCCGCCAGCTCCTCGCCTTCGGACGACGGCAGCGGTTGTCCCCCCAGGCGGTCGACCTCAATGCGATACTGGCCGACACGGTGCGTCTGCTGGCGAGCGTGCTCGGGCAGCGGATCACGGTGGCGCTCCAGTCGAACCACGAGGTCTGGCCGGTCTTCGTCGATCCCGGGCAGATCGAGCACGCCATCCTTAATCTCGCGCTCAACGCGCGGGACGCGATGCCCGAGGGCGGGACCATCACGATCGGCACCGTCAACCTGCCCGAGGTGCCGCGCGCCGTCGCGGCCGACCTTGCACCCGGGGACTACGTCGAGCTGTCGGTGGCCGACACCGGGGGCGGCATGACCGAAGACATTCTCTCCCGGGCCGTCGAGCCGTTCTACACCACCAAGGAGCCGGGCCAGGGATCGGGCCTCGGCCTCAGCCAGGTCTACGGCATTTCCCGCCAGTCCGGCGGAACCATGCTGATCGAGAGCGAGCCGGGCGGCGGCACGGTCGTGCGGCTGTTCCTGCCCCGCGCCACCTGACCTACTCGGCGGGCTGACTACTCCGCGGCGACCTTCTCGGCCTGCTCGGCGGCCTTCAGTGCGGCGGCCTTGGCCTCGACCAGCTCGACGATGTGGTCGACCATGCTGGCGCCCTCGATGGTGTGGTCGGTCTTGCCGGCCGCGTAGACCATGTGCCGGCCGTTGCCGCCGCCGGTCACGCCGAGGTCGGTCATCAGCGCCTCGCCGGGGCCGTTCACCACGCAGCCGATGATGGAGAGGGTGAGCGGCGTCTCGATATGGCCGAGCCGCTCCTCCAGGGTCCGCACCGTCTCGATCACGTTGAACCCCTGCCGCGCGCAGGAGGGGCAGGAGATCACCTTCACGCCGCGATGGCGGATACCGAGCGTCTTGAGCAGGTCCCAGCCGACCCGCACCTCCTCCTCCGGCTCATCAGACAGCGACACCCGCAGCGTGTCGCCGATCCCCGCCCAGAGCAGCGAGCCCAGGCCGACCGCCGACTTCACGGTGCCCATCCGCCGCCCGCCCGCCTCGGTGATGCCGATATGCAGCGGGTGGTCGCACACCTCGGCGAGCTGCTGGTAGGCGGCGACCGCGAGGAACACGTCGGACGCCTTCACGCTGATCTTGAACTCGTGGAAATCGTGGTCTTGCAGGATCTTGGCGTGCTCCAGCGCGCTCTCGACCAGCGCCTCGGGGTTGGGCTCGCCGTATTTCTCCAGCAGATGCTTTTCCAACGAGCCGGCGTTGACGCCGATCCGCATGGAGCAGCCGTGGTCGCGGGCCGCCTTGACGACCTCGCGCACCCGCTCCTGGCTGCCGATGTTGCCCGGGTTGATGCGCAGGCACGCGGCCCCGCTCTGCGCCGCCTCGATCGCCCGCTTGTAGTGGAAATGGATGTCGGCCACGACCGGCACGCTCACCTGGCGCACGATGTCCTTCAGCGCCAGTGCGCTCTCCTGGTCGGGGCACGACACCCGGACGATGTCGACGCCGGCCGCCTCGGCCCGCCTGATCTGCGCCACCGTGCCGGCGACGTCGGTGGTCAACGTATTGGTCATCGTCTGCACCGTGACCGGCGCGTCGCCACCCACCGGGACCGATCCGACATGGATGCGGCGCGAGACGCGGCGGGTGATCTGCTGATACGGGCGATAGCTCATGTCGGGGCGGCTCCGGGTCATACGGACGCTTGCGGTGGCTTGGCCGAAAGGGACAAGCCTGACAATGGGGTTCCTGGGCGCTCTTCGCTACTGCGAAGAGGGATTGCGCACAACCGGGGCAGAGGTGGGCGCCGGCACGCCCGGGGCAGCCGGTCCTGACGATGGGGCGGAGGAGGAGGCCTGGATCTGGGCGGCCAGCTTGCCGTCCTTGATCGTGTCCGCGTCGAGTGGGAGATCCCGCCGCACCGCGCCCGCGCCGCCGAGCGCCGGCGCCACGACCCCGTCGACCAGGACCTCCGTCCCGCCCGCGTTGCCGGTCGTCAGCAGCAGGTTGGCCCGCACCGGCACCGGCCAGGTCTCCCCGGCGCGCAGAATCCGGTTGAGCAGCACCTGCCCGCCGCGATCGCGCACCTGCAACCAGGCGTCGGCGCGGGCACGCAGCACGATCCTCGGCTCGTCGGGGTTCGTGGCCGGGCTCGCTGGCGGTGCGACCGGTGGCATCGGCATCGCGGCGGCCGAGCTGGGCGGGACCGAGGGCATCTCCGGCAGCGGCTCGGGCTTGGCGGCGGCGACCGCCGGGGGCGGCGGCTCGGCCGCCGGCCGGGGCGGCGGCAGCGGGATCGCCTGCTCGGCCAGCGGCGCCAGGCGCTCAGGAACCGGCTGCACGACTTCCGCGGGCAGCCGCCCCTCGCCCGACAGGCGGTACCAGCCGACATACGCGCCGATGGCGAGGACCAGCGCCACCAGCACCGCGGCACCCGCCGGCACGCCGCGATCAGGCACCGGGGCGGGAAATTCAAGCTCGGTCTTGCGTGTGACCTCGACGGCACAAGCCTTGAAGCGGCGTGCCTGCTCGTCGGGATCGAGCCCGAGTGCCGCGGCATAGGTGCGCAGGAAGCCCATTGCGTAGGCCATGGCCGGCAAGTCACCCAGATGGCCGGCCTCGAGCGCTTCCAGATAGGACAACCGGATGCGCAGCCAGGCCGCGACCGCGGGCAGTTCCCAGCCCAGCCGCTCGCGCGCCGCGCGCAACTCGGCACCAACCCGCGTCGGACCGGACGCGACATCTTCGCCCGGGCTGTTCTCCAAGCTGCCGGACCGCTCCTTCACCGGAATTGGTCTGCGATTTTGCAGCACGGTGACACCGACCCGTAAAATCATCGGTTAAGATTGAGCCGTCCGGACAATGCGCGGCCGCATCTAAGCCGAGTGCCTGACCTTTGCCAACGGCGATTGCCCGGTGAGGTTGCAGTCGGCCGCCGAATGCCGCGCTCTGTTGCATCCTGACCGGCCCACTGTGGCGCATCCGTCACAGTGGCAGCTCCCGCTCCCGCGCCCAGGAGGCGATCGCCTCGCGCAGGCTGGCCTCGCCCACCGCGTTGCGCCGAACCGAGGCGAGCAGATGGCGGAACTCCTCGAGGTTCAGCTCGGCGAGCATCGCCTTGACCGGCAGGATGCCGGGCGCCGGCATCGAGAGGGTGGCAAAGCCGAGTCCGACGAGCACCAGCGCCTCGATCGGGCGCGAGGCGGCCTCGCCGCACAGCGACACCGGAACCCGCGCCATGCGTGCGGCGGTGAGCAATTGATCGAGCAGGTCGAGCACCGGGGCCGAGAGCAGGTCGTAGCGACCGGACAGGGCGGGGTTGCCGCGATCGGCGGCGAACAGGAATTGCAGCAGGTCGTTCGAGCCGACCGAGATGAAATCCGCCTCGCGCAGCAGCGCCGGGAGCTGCCACATCAGCGCGGGCACCTCCAGCATGGTGCCGATGGACAGCCGCTCCGGGCTGGGCCGTATCCGTTTGGCCTCCGCCTCCAGCAAGGCGCGGGCGGCGCGGAACTCGGCCACAGTGGCGACCATCGGGAACATCACCGACAGCGGCCGCCCGCCCGCCGCGAGCAGCAGGGCGCGCATCTGCCGGCGCAGCAGGACGGGACGGTCGAGCCCGATCCGGAGGCTGCGCCAGCCCATCGCCGGGTTCTCCTCCTCCGGCGCCGCGGCGCCCGGCAACAGCTTGTCGCCGCCGAGATCGAGCGTGCGGAACAGCACCGGCCGATCGCCCGCCGCGTCGAGCACGCGCGAATAGATCGCCGCCTGCTCGGCCGTGTCGGCGATCGCGCCGCGGGCCAGCATGGCGATCTCGGTGCGAAACAGTCCGATGCCCTCGGCGCCTGTAATATCAAGCTGGTCGAGCTCCAGGCTCAATCCGACATTCAGCATCAGCCGGACGCCCTGGCCGTCCCTGGTGACGGCCGGCTTGTCGCGCAGCACCGCCCAGCCGGCCTGCAGCGCGATGCGGGCCTCCAGGGCGCGCAGATAGACCTGCTTCACGTCGCTCTCGGGGCGCAGGATCAGCTGGCTTTCGTCGGCGTCCAGCACCGCCTCGTCGTCGGGGTCGGCGGCGTCGACCGCGCCGCGCGCGCCGCCCAGCATCGGCAGGCCGAGGGCGCGCGCCATGATCGCCGCGTGGCCGGCCGGGCTGCCTTCCTCGATCATCACCCCGGCGATGCCCCGCGCGTGCCAATCGAGCAGTTCCGCCGGGCCGAGCCGGCGCGCCAGCAGGATCGCGCCGGAGACCGTCGGCGGGACCACGGTGTTGCCGTCGAGCTCCGACAAGAGCCGCCCGGCCAGGTCCTCGAGGTCCGACAGCCGCTCGCGCAGATAGGGGTCGACGATGCGGCGCATCCGGTCGCGCAATTCGCTGGCGACACGCTGCACGGCCGCCTCGGCCGACAGCCCGCCCTGGATCACCGCACCCACCCGGCGCAGCCAGCCGGCATCGGCGGCGATCAGCCGGTAGGCTTCCAGCACCTCGCGCGGCGCGTCGCCGTCGGGCATCCGGGCGGCGATGAGCTCGTCGAGCCGACGCTGCATCCGATCGGCCGCCTGGTGCAGCCGGTCGAGTTCCGCGTCCGGATCGTCGGCCAGGAGCCGCCGCGCGACGAAGCGTGGCCCATGCAGCACCACCTGGCCGATGACGATGCCGGGGGCCAGCGTCTTGCCGGTGAACACCCGTGGCAGGGTGGACGCGACACCCTCCTCGGCCCCGTCCGAGGCGCCGGAGGTCGCGAGCACCTCAGCCAGCAGCATCGCCACCGTCTCCAGCGCCTCTACCTCGTCATCGTCGTAATTGCGCGGCGAGCGGTTCTGCACCGTCAGAACCCCGACGGTCCGGCTGGCGCGGCGCACCGGCACCGCGACCAAGGAGGCATAGGGCTCCTCGCCGGTCTCGGGGCGGTAGGCGAAGGCGGGATGGTTCTGCGCGTCGGGCAGGTTCATCACCGCGCCGGTCGCGGCGCACAGGCCGACGATCCCCTCGCCCACACGCAAGCGCGTGCGGCCGATCGCGTCGGGGTTGAGCCCGCACGTCGCCGCCAGCTCCAGCAGGTCGCCGGGTCGCATGGCGTAGACCGAGCACACCTCGGCCACCATCTCGGCGGCCACCGCGTCCACCAGATCGCCGAGCGGCGCCGCGCCGCGCGCCATGATGACGCGCAGGCGTGCGAGCAGCCGGCGGGGCGCGGTCACGCGCTCAGCCCGTGCCGCTGGGCAGCCTCGCGGCGGGCGAGGCGATCCGGTTGCGGGTCATCAGAGCGGCGACCGCCTGCTCAACCAGATCGGCGATGATCGCCGCGACCGGCTGCTCCGCGCTGACCATGCCGACCGACTGGCCGGCCATCACCGAGCCGGTCTCCACCTCGCCCTCGATCACCGCGCGGCGCAGGGAGCCCGCCCAGAAATGCTCGATCGCGAGCTGTGCCGCCTCCTTGGTGAGCTCGCCCGACTGGAAGCGGCGCAGCGTCTCCGCCTGGTGGTCGAGGAAGCGCTTGGTGCCCTCATTGGCGAGGCCGCGCACCGGGATCACCGGGAAGCGCGCGTCGAGCTGCACGGAGGGCAGCGCGTCGCGCGCCGCCGCCCGGATGAAGGCCTGCTTGAACCGGGGGTGGGCGATCGACTCGGTCGCGGCGGCGAACATGGTGCCGAGCTGGGCACCGGCGGCGCCCATTTCCAGAAAAGCCAGGATCGCCTCGCCGCGCCCGAGGCCGCCGGCGACGAACACCGGCACGTCCCGCACATGCGGCAGTACTTCCTGAGCGAGCACCGTCAGGCTTACCGGGCCGATATGGCCGCCCGCCTCGGAGCCCTCGATCACCAGCGCGTCGGCACCCGAGCGGAGCAGGCGGCGGGCGAGCACCAGCGCGGGCGCGAAGGCGATCAGCCGGGCACCGCCGTCCTTCACCGCGCGCACGGCCCCGCCCGGCGGGATGCCGCCGGCCAGCACGATGTGCCCGACCCGGCCCTCCAGGCACACCCGGATCAGGTCATCGAGCTGCGGGTGCAGGGTAATCAGGTTGACGCCGAACGGCCGGTCGGTCAGCGCCTGCGTCGCCGCGATCTCGACGGCGAGCTGGCCGGGGTCCATCGAGCCGCAGGCGATCACCCCGAAGCCCCCGGCGTTGGAGATCGCGGACACCAGATGGCGCTCGCTGACCCAGCTCATCGCGCCGCCCATGACGGCGATGTCGCAGCCGAGGAACTCCGTGCCGCGCGACCAGAGCCGATCGAGCTCGGCCCGCGCGAGGCCGCGCCCGGCGCCCGGAGGAGTGACG
>DATIMU010000022.1:0-2961 GCA_035475015.1 Acetobacteraceae bacterium | reverse complement strand
ACCGCACGCCGGGCGGGCCGGCTGTCGCTCAACCCGCTGCGCCATGTCGACCGCGTGGGCACCATCCTGCTGCCCGGCTTTTTGCTTCTGTTCCAGCTGCTGACCATCCATCGGGTGGCGTTCATGTTCGGCTGGGCCAAGCCGGTGCCGGTCTCCGCCTGGAAATTCCGCGACCCACGTCGTGGCATGATGGTCGTCGCGGCCGCCGGCCCCGCGATGAATTTCGGCCTCGCCGTGCTCACCGCCTTGCTGCTCCCGGCGATGGTCGCCCCATCGGCTTTCGGGTATTTCGAGCGGCTGTTGTTCCTGCACCCGATCGCGGGCGCGCTCGCCTTCTACTTCATCCTGACCAACCTCGTGCTCGGGCTGTTCAACCTGATCCCGATCCCGCCGCTCGATGGTGGGCGGATCGCCGTCGGCCTGCTGCCCGAGCCGCTGGCGCGCGCCTGGGCCCGCACCGAGCGGGCCGGCATCCTGGTCGTGATCCTCCTGGTGTTCCTGCTACCGCGGCTGCTGGCCGAGTTCGACGTCCAGTTCGACCCGTTCGGCGAGGCGCTGGACACCGTGGTGCCTTGGGCGCTGCGGCTGGTGTTGACGGTCGCGGGTCACCATGTCGGCGCCGGTGATGGACGCTTCATCTGATCCGGCGGTCCTCGCCCCCGACAGCCTGAGCCTGCGGCTGGACGGCTTCGAGGGTCCGCTCGACCTGCTGCTGGAACTGGCCCGCAGCCAGAAGGTCGACCTCGCGCGCATCTCTATCCTCTCGCTGGTCGAGCAGTACCTGGCGGTGATCGAGAGCGCCCGGCGCGTGCGCCTCGAACTGGCGGCGGACTGGCTGGTCATGGCGGCCTGGCTCACCTGGCTGAAATCACGCCTGCTGCTGCCGGCGGGGTCGGACGCCGCCGAGGAAGGCGAGGCCGCGGCCGACATTCTCGCCGCCCGGCTGCGCGACCTGCAGGCGATGCGGGCGGCGGCGGCCTGGCTCGGCGCGCTGCCGCAGCTTGGCCATGACGTATTTGCGCGCGGCGCGCCCGAGGATCTGACCGAGACGGATCGCTCCCGCTTGGCGCTCGATATGCCCGCGCTGCTGCGTGCCTATCTCGCCGCGTTGCGCCGGGCCGGCTCGCGGCGGCGCTACCGACCGCCGCCGCTGGCCTTGTGGAGCGTGCAGGACGCGCTGCGCCGGCTCGCCGACCTGGTCGGCAGCCTGCCCGACTGGGCGACGCTGGAGCGGTTCCTGCCCGACGCGCTGAGTGGCCCGCTGGAACGCCGCGCGGCCCTGGCCAGCACTCTGCTGGCGGGGCTCGAGATGGCGCGCGGTGGGGCCGTGCGGCTGCGCCAGGAGCGGGATTTCGGGCCCATCCTGCTGCGGCGCGCCGAACCCGCCGCAAATGAACGCCCCGATGAGGAGCAGGAATGAGCGACAGCCAGCCCGCGCCGGTCCTGGAGCCAGACGAGGCGTCCTTGCGGATTGCCGAGGCGTTGGTGTTCGCCAGCAGTTCGCCCGTGAGCGCTCGCGCGCTCTCCCAGGTCTTGCCGCAGGACGCGGATGCCGACGCGGTGCTCACCGCGTTGCGAGCCCGCTATGCCGGGCGTGGGGTCGAATTGGCCGAGGTGGCGGGCGGCGTGCAGTTCCGCACGGCGCCCGATCTCGCACCCGCGCTGCGCAAGGTGGTGGAGGTGCCGCGCCGGCTGCCGCGCGTGGCGATGGAGACTCTGGCGATCGTCGCCTACCATCAGCCGGTCACGCGGCCCGAGGTCGAGGAGATTCGCGGCGCCAGCCTCTCGCAGCAGACATTGGACGCGCTGCTCGAAGCCGGGCTGATCGCTCCGCGTGGCCGGCGTGAGAGCCCCGGGCGGCCGACGCTGTGGGGCACCACCCCGGCCTTCCTGGCGCAGTTCGGCCTCAATGATCTTCGGGAGTTGCCGCGACGCGAGGACTTGCTGGTCGAGCCACCCTCGCCGGTGACCGAGCCGCCCACGAGCGCGTCGGGAGGCGAGGGCGGCTGAGCCCGTGTTTCCGTGGGCCGGGGATGCGTGCTAGCAAGCCGGCCGGAGTGTATCGGTAGACATGTTCGATTTTGCCTGGTCCGAGATTGCCCTGATCGGCGTCGTCGCCCTGATCGCGATCGGGCCGAAAGACATGCCCGTCGCCATCAAGGCGGTGACCAACGCCATCAAGAAGGCGCGGCGGATGGCCGCCGAGTTCCAGACCCACGTCGACGAGATGGTCCGCGACGCCGACCTCCACGACGTCCGCAACTCGATCAACGAGATCCGCAACTTCGACATCAAGGGTACGGTCGAGCGCGCGGTGGACCCGGACGGCTCGCTGCGCTCCACCTTCGCGAACAACCCGCTGGCGCCCGATCCGGTGATCCACGCGCCCGCCCCGGAAGCCGCCGAGGAGCTCTCGGGTGACGTCGCCGTGGCCGAGCTGACCCGCCCAGAGCCCGCCGACATCCTCCCGCTGCCGCTCGATCCGTCGTCCGGCGGGGATGGCGAGGAACTCGCCCCGGCCTTCATTCCGCCGGCTTATGCGGCGAAGCCGGAACCGCCGCCGGACTTCGTTCCCCCGAACGTCACGCGCCGGCCTTCGGGCCGCGCCTGAGCTCCCCATGCTGACAGGATGAACGTGGCGACGACCGACGACGACCCGATCGACGACAAGCCGATGCCGCTGCTCCAGCATCTCGCGGAGCTGCGTACCCGCCTGATCTGGTCGATGGCCGGCTTCCTCATCTGTTTCGGGGTAAGCTACTACTTTGCTGGCGACATCTACTTTTTCCTCGCCGAGCCGCTGGCACGGGTGCTGCGGGAGATGGGCAACCCGGACCCGCGCCTGATCTACACGCAGCTCTACGAGGCGTTCTTCACCCGCATCAAGGTCGCCTTCTTCGGCGGCGCGTTCATCGCCTTCCCGCTGATTGCCTCGCAGCTCTGGCTGTTCGTCGCCCCCGG
>DATIMU010000021.1:0-3693 GCA_035475015.1 Acetobacteraceae bacterium | reverse complement strand
GTCGAACGCGCTCGACATGATATCGCGGTTCAGCCCGCTCACGATGCCGGAGCTGACCGAGCCGCCGAGCCCGAGCGGATTGCCGACTGCCGCGACCGGATCGCCGATCTGCACCCTGTCGCTGTCCGCGAGCTTGAGGACCGGCAGCGGCTTGCCGGCGTCCACCTTGAGCAGTGCCAGGTCGATCTGCATCCCAGCGAAAACGGGTGTGGCGCCAATCACGGTACCGTCGCGGAACGCGACGTGGAGTTCCGTGGCGTCCTCAATCACATGGCGGTTGGTGACGATGAGGCCGGTCGGCTCGACGACGAAGCCGGAGCCGAAGCCGTCCACCCGCCGCACGCCGCCGTTGTTCTCGGGATCGGGGACGAACTTGACGGTGGTGATGCTGACCACTGCCGGCAGAACCGGCGCGAGCCAGTTCGACCGGGTATTGTCCCCGGTGATGTCGGCGTCGGCGGCGTTGGCCGGCAGCGCGCCGGCGCCCGATAGCGCCAGTCCGCCGGCGATCGCCAGCCCGGTCGAGAGAGCCAGGACAAGAACGGTGCGCGGGGAGAAGGCGGTCACGCTGAAGCTCCTGATGGGACCGATACGGTTGGTATAGCGAGCCGAACCGCCCCGGCGCCAGATTCTTCCGACGCAAAAGCAAGGCTCGTCCACGCGAGACAGGTGCGGCGCCGTGTGACCGGCGCCGCACCCATCGTCTCAACCCTGCTCCGACCTCCCGCCGGGCGGCGGGTCCGGCCGCGCCTACTGCGGGCGGTAGTTCGTGCCGACGCCCGTCTGCTCGCCGGCGGTCGGACGCGCACTGTAGTTGACGCCGACGCCGGTCTGCTCGCCGGCGACGGTGCGGGCGAGGTAGTTCGTCCCGACACCGGTCTGCTCACCCGCCGTCGGGCGATAGTTGGTGCCGACGCCGGTTTGCTCGCCAGCAGTCGGGCGCGCGCTGTAGTTCACGCCCACACCGGTCTGCTCGCCGGCGGTTGGACGGGCCGCGTGCGGGATGCCCGACATCGGCGCGGCGCCGGTCATCGGCGCGGCGCCGGTCAATGGGCCTGCGGGGTTTACCGGGCTGGCGGTCACGCCGGCAGGCGACTGGGCCCAAGCGGGTACTGCCAGGGCGAGTGCGAGGGCCGCGCTGGCCCCTAGGGAAAGCAGTTTCATTGTGATCTCCTTCCGTGTGGTTCCGACAGGACCGGCTCGGACCATCCCCGCCTAGCTGGGAACGATACGACGCAAAACAATCGTCGGCGACGGCTTGGCTGGCAGCGAACCCGCTGCCGACCGAGCGTATAGCCTTTCACGTTCCTGTGCCAAACACACTACGTCGGAGAATGCTCTTTCGGTACACCGGTTCGTCGAGGATCCGCGACCGGCCTCACGCCGCCCGCACGTCGGCCACGAACCGGCCGACCTCGCCGGCGAGGTCCTCGGCCTGGCGGGAGACCTGGCCGGCGGCGCCCAGCACCTGGTTGGCCGCCTCGCCGGTCTGGTTGGCGGCCTGGCTGACCCCGGCGATGTTGCTGGTCACTTCATAGGCGCTGGAGGCGGTCTGCTGCACGTTGCGGGCGATCTCCGCCGTGGCGGCGCCCTGTTCCTCCACCGCCGAGGCGATCGAGGCGGCGATCGCGCTGACTTCCTCGATCACGCCGGTGATGCCCTTGATCGCCTCCACCGCCTCGCCGGTAGCGCCCTGGATCTGGGCGATCTGCGAGCCGATCTCTTCCGTCGCCTTGGCGGTCTGCTGGGCGAGGTTCTTGACCTCCGAGGCGACCACGGCAAAACCCTTGCCGGCGTCCCCGGCGCGCGCCGCCTCGATCGTCGCGTTCAGCGCCAGCAGGTTGGTCTGCCCGGCGATGTCGGTAATCAGGCCGACCACGTTGCCGATCTTCTCCGCCCCCTGGGCGAGCGCACGGACGATGGTGTCGGTGTGTCGCGCATCCTCCGCCGCCTTCACCGTCATGCGGGCGGATTGCGCCACCTGGCGGCTGATCTCGCCGATCGAGGAGGTCAGCTCCTCGGCGGCCGAGGCCACGGTCTGCACCCCGGCACTCGCCTCCTCGGCAGCGGCGGCCACCGTCGCGGCTTGCTGGTTGGTCTCGGTCGCGGTCGAGGACATCGACTGCGCGGTGGCCTCGAGCTGGGTCGAGGCGGCGGCCAGGGCGGCGACCAGATCGCCGGCCTTGGCTTCGAACCCGTGCGCCAGCGCCGCCATGCGCCTGGCACGCTGCTCCTTCGCGGCCCGCTCCGTCTCCTGCTCGGCGGCGAGACGGTCGGCGTTGACGAGATTGTCCTTGAACACCTGCACCGCCGCCGCCATCGCACCGATCTCGTCGCGACGATCGGCCCCCGCGATCTCCACATCGAGGTCGTGCGCGGCGAGACGGTCCATCGTGCCGGTCATCCGGCGGATCGGACCCGAAACGCCGCTGACCAGCCCGTAGCCGAGCAGCAGGCAGATGATTCCCGCCCCCGCCACGGCGCCGATCAGCACCAGGCGGGTGCTGGCGTAGACCGCCGTGCCCCTGTCGGCCACCGCCTTGCCGGTCTCGACGTTGAACTCGAGATCCTTCTGCAGGGCCGTCGCCGCCTTCTGGAAGCTCGCGTGGTTCTCGTCGTTGAGCAGCTCCCAGGAATCGGTGTGCTCGCGCTTGAAGTATTTTATCGCGACCGCCTTCTGCTCGGCCCAGGCCTTGTCGAACTCGGCCATCAGACGCTCCTCGTCCGTGGCGGCGTTGACGAGCGGCTGATACTGGGCGCGCATGTGGTCGATCGCCGCGATGGCGCGCTTGAGATTGCTCGTGGCGGCGTCCACGTCGCTGTCGGTCAGCGCCAGGATGAAGCGCCCCTGCCAGACCCCGTAGGATTCCAGCGCGCTCGACATCTCGCCGGCGAGGCCGGTACTCGGCAACCAGTTGTCGCGGATTTCCGCCGCGGTGTCGTTGATCGTCGAAAGCCGGTTGATCGCGACCAAGCCGAGCGCCAGGACGACCAAGAAGACCAGGCCGAATGCGGCGAACACCTTCGTGCGGATGGAGAGGTCGCGAACTCTGCGGATCATGTGGCAAGCCCCTGCAACGTCATCGTCAGTCGCAGGATATGCGCCACAAATTCTTGCCAAATCGTGCGCGGCCGGCGGCCGCGACGAGGCTACCGGCTTAGGGGTGGGCGGCGGTCAGCTTGCGCTTGGTGCGCTCGTCGGCGGCGGGCCCGGGGGCGGAGCGGAAGGCCGGCTCGGCGAGCGGACGGCCGGTGTTGCGGTCGACCAGCATCGGCTCGGCGGGAATGCCGGTGGCGGCGTCGACCACCATGACGGCGGCCCCCTCGGGCGCGAAGTGCTTGTTGCCCCAGGCGAGCAGCGCCCACAGCACCGGGCGGAAGTCGCGCCCGCGCGCGGTCAGCAGGTACTCGTCGCGCGGCGGCCGTTCGCTGTAGCGGTGCCGCTCCAGCAGGCCCGCCTCGACCAGCGCGTTGAGCCGTCGCGTCAGCATGTTGGGCGCGATGTCGAGGCTCTTCTGGAACTGGTCGAAGCGGGTCAGCCCGTGGAAGGCATCGCGCAGGATGAGGATGCTCCACCACTCCCCCACCCGCTCCAGGCTGCGGGCGATCGGGCATTGCATCGTATTGAAGCTCTTACGCCGCATGGCTGCCTCGCAAGCCGGGGTCGAAGACCGTTCGTGCCATCATGGAAAA
>DATIMU010000020.1:0-2188 GCA_035475015.1 Acetobacteraceae bacterium | reverse complement strand
ATGGTCGGAAAGGCGGGAACGATGCCTTTCATCGCCTTTTCGGCGCCGTCTTGCGGCTCGCCGGCCGCTTCGGCGCGACCGGTCGCTTGGCACCTGTCGGCCGCTTGGCGCTCGTCTTCGCGCGCGGCGCCGCGCCGGACTTGGCGACAACCCGTTTCTTCGGCTGCGGCGGCGGCAGCCGGAAGGCGACGGAGAAATCGTCGGCGAGCGGCCGATTGCGAGGGATCAGGGTGCTGAGCTGCGTGACCTGCCGCCACGCCAGCACCAGGTCGCCGATCTGACCGGGATTGAGCACCAGCCCGGCGCGGGAGATCATCTGATCCATCTCCTCCGGGCTGATCGGTGGAACGGTGAGCGCCGGACGCAGACCCATGCGAGTGAGCCACCCCTTTTGGAACGCCGGCGGAACCCTATCGAGCGGCGTTCGCGCCAGCAAGCCGTTGCGTCGGCTTTTCCGGCGCAATCGGCTCGATCCTTCGCCCGGTGTCGCCGTCGAACACATGCAGCCGCGCTGCGGGCAGGATCAACGGGATGGTGCCGCTGACCG
Organism: Acetobacteraceae bacterium; assembly: GCA_035475015.1. Classification (GTDB taxonomy): domain Bacteria; phylum Pseudomonadota; class Alphaproteobacteria; order Acetobacterales; family Acetobacteraceae; genus JAFKFI01. The sequence continues at coordinate 1,641 of DATIMU010000020.1, read as the reverse complement.
CGACCGGCCCCGGCAGCTTGACCACCAGCGTTTCGTTTCCAACGGCTCCAGCTCCCGCCACCCTGCCATGCACCAGCGACTCGGAGCCGAGGCGCTCGACCAGCTCCACCGCCAGGCTCAGCCCGCCCTCGCCCAATGCCACATCTTCGGGGCGGACCCCGACGGTCAGCCGCCGCCCGTCCGGCCCGGCCCACGCGCCGGCGAGCGGCACCAGCGGCCCGCAATCGAGGCGCAGCGCGGTCCCGCCTGCCGTCAGGGTCGCCGGCAGCAGGTTCATCGCCGGCGCCCCGATGAAGCCGGCGACATAGGTATCGGCGGGGTTGGAAAACACCTCCATCGGGGTCGCGAGTTGCGCCGGGCGGCCCTCGTGCAGCACCAGCAGCCGATCGCCCAGGGTCATCGCCTCCACTTGGTCGTGCGTCACGTAGAGGCTGGTGACGCCCATGCGGCGCTGCAGCCGCAGGATCTCGGCGCGCATCTGCACGCGCAGCTTGGCGTCGAGGTTGGACAGCGGCTCGTCGAACAGGAACAGCTTGGGCTCGCGGATGACCGCCCGGCCCATGGCCACCCGCTGCCGCTGCCCGCCCGAGAGCTGGCGTGGCTTGCGGGCGAGCAGCCCGTCGAGCCCCAGCATCGCGGCGGTCTGCTCCACCCGCCGGCGGATGTCCGCCCGCGACAGGCCGCGCACCTTGAGCGCGTACGCCATGTTGTCGAACACGCTCATATGCGGATAGAGCGCGTAGTTCTGAAACACCATCGCGATGTCGCGCGCCGAGGGGTCGAGCGCCGTGATGTCCCGCCCGTCCAGCACGATGCGCCCGGCGCTCGGCGTCTCCAGCCCGGCCACCAGCCGCAGCATGGTCGACTTGCCGCAACCCGAGGCGCCGACGATCACCAGCATCTCGCCGTCGGCCAGGGTCAGGTCGACGCCGTGCAGCACCGGCGTCGTGCCGAAGGATTTCCGTAAGCCGGCGATCTCCAGGGTCGCCATCATTTCTCCCCTTCGGTGAGCCCGGCGACGAACCAGCGCTGCATCAGCAGCACCACCGCCACGGGCGGCAGCAGCGCGAGCACTGCGGTCGCCATCACCCTATCCCACGCGGTCTGCGTCTCGACCCCGATCATCTTCACCAGGCCGATATTGATGGTGTCGAGCGAGGGGTCGGTGGCGACCAGCAGCGGCCAGAGATACTGGTTCCAGCCATAGACGAACAGGATCACGAACAGCGCCGCGAGATTGACCGCCGAGACCGGGACCAGGATGTCCCGCAGGAACCGCCACGGCCCCGCCCCATCCATCCGCGCCGCCTCCACGAGCTCGTCGGGGATGGTGAGGAACACCTGACGGAACAGCAGGGTGGCGGTGGCCGAGGCGATCAGCGGCAGGGTGAGGCCGGTGAAGCGGTTGATGAGCCCGAAATCCGCCATCACCGCGTAGGTCGGGATGATCCGCACCTCCACCGGGAGCATCAGGGTGATGAAGATGGTCCAGAACGCCGTCATGCGGAACGGAAAGCGAAAGAACGTCACGGCGTAGGCCGACAGCAGCGAGATGACGATCTTTCCCAGCGCGATCACCAGCGCCATGCCGAGCGAGACCAGCAGCATATGCCATACCGGCGTGACGCCCGGCACGCCCTC
>DATIMU010000019.1:0-4932 GCA_035475015.1 Acetobacteraceae bacterium | reverse complement strand
CCGCTCCACGCGCTCTGATAGATGAGCCTCGCCCGGCTCTCCAGCCGCAGCGCCAAAAGCGACGCCTCGGCCGCGCCGGCGTCGGTCAGGAGGGCGGCGTCGAGTTCGGCGCCGTGCTCCGCGATCCAGCGGCGCGCACCGGAAACGCCGCCCGGCAGCACATCGACGCCAAGCTCCCACAGGGCTGCCGCTTCCGCCGCCCCGTCGAGCGGGCAGAACTTCACGACCAGCCCGGCGCTCACGAAAACTTTCAGCAGATCGACCGGGCGGCGGCCCGCGCCCAGCACCAGGACGATCCGGCGGTGCCGCGCGCGCTCGCAGGCGCGCAGCAGGTTCGTGTCGGGGGGAAAATGTCCGGTCGCCAGAACCGGCGACCATCTGGCCAGCAGCTTCGGCTGGTTGACCTCGTTAAACCGCTTGATCCCCTGCGTCAGATCGGTGCCGTTCGTCACGCTCTCGAAATGCACGATGCGCGAGCGGGGCTGATACAGGACCTTTTGCCCGGCCTGGCGGATGCGGAAGGCGAGATCGGAATCCTCGCAGTAGGCGGGCGAGAACATCTCGTCGAAACCGCCGAGGCGAGCGAACAGCACGGCCTGCACCAGCAAGGCGGCGCCCGAGACATAATCCACCTCACGGACATAATTGTATTTTGGCCGGTCCGGGTCGTCGCCCCTGCCGTAGGTCAGCCCCGTCGCGTTGTCCCAGACGATCGCGCCGGCTTCCTGCAAGCTGCCGTCGGGGAACAGCAGCTTGCACCCGACCGCTCCGGCCTCCGGGCGCGCCCGCATCAGCGCGACCATCGGGTCCAGCCAGTCCGGCAGCACCTGGGTGTCGTTGTTGAGGAAGAACACGAACTCGCCGCGTGCCAGCCGCGCCGCCGCGTTGCAGCTCCGCAGGAAGCCGAAATTCGCCTGGTTGACGACGAGCCGGATGCCGCGCACCCGCGCCAGCCGGACGACCTCGGGGTCGGGCGAGGCGTCATCGACCACGATGATCTCGATTGCCGCCATCGGGAGGTTCCGCGCCATCGACGCGAGACAACGCAACGTGTAGCCGATCTTGCCGAAGGTCGGGACGATCACCGAGACGACGACGGCGCCGATCGGCTCGGGAAATGCGATCTCGTCCGGCTCGGCCGCCTCGATGAGGCTCAACGCCCGGGACGCGCTCACGGGTACGCGCTCACTGGGCGCGCCGCAGGGCATGGCGGCCCAGGCGGGCCAACCCCGGATGGCGGGACAGCAGCCCGCGGATCGGTCCGGTCAGGCGCCAGAACGTGCTGGCGCGCAGGGCGGCAAGCTCCGCTCGGACGCCTTCCAGCTGCTCGGCGGCGGCTTCCCGCTCGATCTCCCGCTGCCGCTCCCACTCGCGCCGCGCCGCCTCCAGCTCCGCCTCCGAGACGCGCCGTGCCGCCTGGCGCTGCTCTTCCCACGCGCGCCCCGCTTCCTCCCGCTCGGCCTCGGCGGCGGCAAGCGCGCTCCGCAACGCCGCCACTGTCCGGTGCAGCCGGGCGACCGCCGCGTTCTCCGCGTCGTCCGCACGAGGGGCCGCTTGCTCGACGACCGGCGCGTGATGTTCGCGCCGCAAGGGGGCCAGCCGGTCGGCGTAGGCCACTTCGAGGCGCCGGCGGATGCGCGGGAACAGCAAGTCGCCGCCAGGCCCCGCCGTCTCCTCCCAGACCTTGAGCCGGTCGACCATCTCATAGACCGCGCGCAGCAGGGCTACCGCGGCCGGATAGTCGTCGCCATCGTCGAGCTGCGTGCGACTGATCCAGAAATCGATCCGCTGGTGCGCGAACAGGGTCAGATCCCGCTCGCCGGACGCCGGGCGGGCGCGGTCGGGGCGGGAGGTGTAGCGGTTCGTCTTGTCGATCCACTCGGCCACATCGTGGTGCGACAGGTGATGGATGCAGACGCCGCCTTGCGCCGGGACGGTGAATGACTGGTCGCTGCGGCGGACGATCCCGGCGTGCACAGTATTGGTGAAGGTGACGCAATCGCGGTGGAACAGGCGAGGGTGAGTCTCGGGCCAGTAGTAGGCGCGCTCATCGTGCCGGCCCAAGATGTAGTGTCGGAGCGGGAGAAAGTAGATATCCGCGCGAGGTGCGCGCAACTCGGCGTCGATGAACAGGACCGCTTCGGGGCTGAGGCATTCGTCGTCGTCCAGGCACAGCACCCACTCGTGCGAGCATTGCGACAGCGCGAAGGCGCGGGTCTCCTCGACGGTCGGCGACCAGGGGACCGAGATCACCCGATCGGCCAGGCGCGCGGCCACCGCCGGGCTGTCATCGGTGGAGGATTTGTCCACCACGATGATCTCGTCCGCGAAACCCAGCGCCATCAGACAGGTGCGGAGCATCGACGCCCGGTTGTAGGACACGACGAACACGCTGAGCTTTTCGCGGGGCAACAGGTCCAGCCCGCTTGCCCCCGAATGCGCCGAAAGCGCACTACGCGCCTCAACCAACATGGCCTACCCTCGTTGCTCATCTTGCGATGGCGGCTGCTCTATGGAATTCATCCTACGGTTGAGTACGCCCGTATATCAATCCCTAGTTGCGAATCGACGCCGATCTTTTCATCTTTTTTGGTCGATCGGCACGAGGCCCCCGCGAATTGACACGACCGTCACCGGGCTCCCACTCTCCCCCGCCAGGGGGGAACGGCATGACACGGCAAACCGGCGCGCTACGGGCGCTGCTCGCGTCCAGGACTTTCCTGCACATGCCCTCGGTTTATGACCCGATCGGCGCCCGCCTCGTGCAGCAGACCGGCTTCGAGGCGGCGTATGTCGGCGGCTATGTCAGCGGCGGCTCGAGTGCCATCAGCGAGCCGCTGATGACGATGACCGAGCAGGTGACGATCGCCGGGGCGGCGGCGGCGAGCGTGACGATCCCGGTGATCGCCGACGCGGGCGCGGGTTTCGGCGAGCCGCTTCACACCATGCGCACGGTGCGCGAGTTCGCCCGCGCCGGGATCGCCGGCATCCATATCGAGGATCAGCTGTTCCCCAAGCGCGCGCACTACCACAAGTACCAGGTGCACGCGGTGCCGACCGATGAGTTCGTCGCCAAGATCCGCTACGCCTGCCGCGAGCGCGACCGGATCGACCGCGACTTCCTCGTCATCGCGCGCACCGACACCTGCCGCGAGCTCGGGCTCGACGAAGCCGCCGGGCGGATCAACCGGGCGGCCGATGCCGGGGCCGATATGGGTCTGCTGTTCCCGCGAAGCCAAGCCGAGGCCGAGCAGGCGCCGCGCGCGTGCCGCGTGCCGCTGGTCTACGTGATGAGCCGGGGCAACCGCGACGGTCGCCCGATCTTCACCCGGCAGGAACTGGAGCAAATGGGCTACGCCGCCTGCATCGACGCGCAGGTGGTGCTCGGCGCCGCCTTCATCGCCATGCAGCGCACCTTGCGCGAGCTGCGCGACACCGGTGCCGTCGCCAGCATCACGGGGGAAGAATTCGTCCGCGCCCGGCAGGCCATCGAGGACATCATCGGGCTCGACGAGCACTACGCCATCGAGGAGGAGACGGTCGAGCACCGGCCGTGATCGCCATGCGCCTGCAAGACATCGCCCAGGTCATCCGCAGCAAGAACGCCGGCCCGCGCAAGCTGACGCTCGACGTGATGTTCGCCGACGACGCCGACTATCGCCGCGTCGCCAGTTCCGGCGTGCTCAACGCGAGCCGTATCGCAGCGCTGTACGGGCTCACCGCGCAGGACGTGGCGGTGATCGAGTATCCGCTCGGCCGCGCCATCAAGATCACCATGCCGCGCCGCCTGACCTCGGGCGATCCGGGCGATCGCGACGTATACGGCGCGCAGCAGCACACGCCGCTGCTTGGGATCGAGCTATGAGCGCCGTCGCGCGGGTTCGCGCGCAATTCGAGGGCGCGGCGCGGCGACGCAGTATCCGTCTGCTCGGCGCGTCGGGCCAGCTCGGCTACGGCATCCCGACGCCGGCCTTCGAGGCCGGGCTGGCGCGCGAGCCGGACCTGATCGGCTGCGACATGGGCTCTACCGATATCGGCCCGAGCTATCTCGGGCGCGGCGAGATGGCCACCGCGCCGGACGCGACGCGGCGCGATCTACGCAAGGTGCTGCTCGGCGCGCGCGGGAAAGATATTCCGCTGGTCATCGGCTCGGCCGGATCGGCCGGCGCGCAACCGCATCTCGACGCGACGCTCGCCATCGTGCGCGAGATCGCGCGCGCAGAGGGACTGCATTTCCGCTTGGGCGTGCTGCGCGCCGACATCCCGAAGCCGCTGCTGCACGCGGCATTACGCGCCGGCGACGTGCGCTCTTTCGATGCCTCGCCGGAGCTCACGGCGGAAGACATCGACGCCGCCAGCAACATCGTCGCGCAGATGGGCACGAGTGCCATTCAACGCGCGCTCGCCGCCGACGTGGACGTGGTGATCGCCGGCCGCGCCTGCGACACGGCGATCTTCGCCTCACTGCCGGGAATGCTCGGCTTCCCGATGGGACTCGCCGTGCACATGGCGAAGATCATCGAGTGCGCCTCGCTGTGCTGCGTGCCGGGCGGGCGCGATTCCATCCTGGCGACACTCGACGAGGACGGCTTCGAGCTCGAAAGCATGGCGCCGCAGCGTCGTGCGACACCGGTGTCGGTCGCCGCGCACAGTCTGTACGAACAGGGCGATCCCTACACCGTCGCCGAACCGGAGGGTCGGCTCGATCTGCGCGAGGCGCGCTACGAGGCAATCGACGAGCGGCGCACGCGCGTCACCGGCGCGCGCTGGCAGGAGGCCAGCGAGAACTGGGTGAAGCTCGAAGGCGCGCGGCTGGTGGGCGAGCGCGCGGTGCTGCTCGCCGGCGCCGCCGATCCGCGCTTCATCGCCCGCGCCGAGACCATCCTCGCCGAGGTCGCCAAGGTGGTGCGCGAACTGGTGTGCGAGAACACG
>DATIMU010000018.1:0-5410 GCA_035475015.1 Acetobacteraceae bacterium | reverse complement strand
TTCACCGACGCCAACGCGCTGGAAGTGGTGCTCGGCGTGAGCCTCGCGACGCTCTGCAACTTCGCCAACAATCTCGGCCAGCCGCCGCTCAACCCGCAGCTCGAAGCCTATCGCTGGGAGGCGCCGCGCGCCGCGGCCGCCGAGTAATCCCCCGATGATCGACGCCGGACTGGTCGCTTGGCTGGACGAACAGGCCGGGCCGCTCGATAGCGGCGCCGCCGATCCCGGCGCGATCCTGCCCCGGCTGGCCGAGGCCGGCTTGCTCGGCGCCGGCGTGCCCGGCTCGCTCGGCGGCCTGGGCGGCGACGTGACCGACGCCGTGGAGACCGTCGCCGGCGTCTCGGAACGGTCGCTGTCGGCCGGCTTCGTGCTCTGGGGCCACCGCACGTTCATCGACTACTTGCTGCAAAGCCGCAACGAGACGCTGCGCCAACGCCTGCCGGGCCTGATCGCCGGCCGGGTGGCCGGGGCCACCGGCATGTCCAACGCCATGAAGTTCCTGTCCGGCCTGGAAGAGTTGCAGGTGGCGGCCCGGAGCGACGGCGATGGCTTCGTGCTCGACGGCAAGCTGCCCTGGGTGACCAACCTGCGCGTCCAGGGCTTCTGGGTGGCCGCCGCCGTGGCGCGGTCCGATGCGCCGGGTGGCGCATTCTGCGCCGCCTTGCCGCACGACCTGCCCGGCCTGACGCGCTCGCCGGACCTCGACCTGATGGCGATGCGGGCGACCAGCACGGCCGCGCTGCGGCTGGCCGATGCGCGCATCGCGCCGGAGCACGTCCTGCACCCGAACGCCGCTGCCTGGTTGCCGGAGATCCGGCCGGGCTTCCTTGGCTTGCAATGCGGCATGTCCATCGGCCTCGCACGGCGGGCGCTGGCCGAGGCGCGCGCGCACGCCGGTGCTGCGCGTCAGGTGCTGCAGGAGCCGGTCGCCGCGCTGTCACGCAGCCTGGCCGAGCATGAGCGGCTCCTGCGTGAAGGGCTGCGCGGTGGGAACTTCCGCATGCAGCCGGCGGCGCTGTTCCGGCTCAGGATCGGGCTCGCCGAGATCGTCGCGGAGGCGCTGTCGCTGGAGCTGCAGGCGCTGGGCGGACGCGCCTATCTCACCGGGCCGGGTCAGGGCGTCGCGCGACGCTTGCGCGAGGCCGCCTTCGTGCCGCTCATCACGCCGAGCCTGGTGCAGCTCAAGGCGTCGCTCGCCGCCCAGGCCGCGACGCGCGGGCGCGCGGCGTGACGCCGGCGCTGCGCGCCGAAGGGGTCGCGCTGCGCCATGCCGGGGCGGCGCAGCCGGTGCTGGCCGCGTTCGACCTGTCGCTGCGCTCCGGCGAGATCGTCGCCGTGCTCGGGCCGAGCGGCGTCGGTAAGTCGAGCCTGCTGCGCATCCTCGCGGGGCTGGAGCCGCCGAGTGCGGGTCGGGTGCTGGTCGATGGCGCGCCGCTGACCGCGCCGCATCCGCGCGTCGCCATCGCCTTCCAAGACCCCAGCCTGCTGCCCTGGCTGACCTTGGAGAAGAACGTCGCCTTCGGGCTCGACTTCCGCCACCAGCCGCGACTGGGCCGCGAGCAGCGTGAGGCGCGGGTGCGGGCGGCGATCGCCGAGGTCGGGCTCGGCGACGCGCGGCATCGCTATCCGGCGCAACTATCGGGCGGCATGGCGCAACGGGCGGCGCTGGCGCGGTGCCTGGCGCGCAACCCGGAGGTGCTGCTGCTGGACGAGCCGTTCGGCGCGCTCGACGAGGTGACGCGGGCCGAGATGCAACGGCTGCTGCTGAAGATCGTCGCCGGCCTCCGCACCGCGACGCTGCTCATCACCCATGACATCGACGAGGCGTTGCTGCTGGCCGATCGCGTGCTGCTGCTCGGCGGCGCCCCGGCGCGAATCGTCGGTGACTGGACGGTCTCGCTCGCCAAGCCCCGGGACGAGACCGACAACGACCTCGCCGCGCTCAGGCTCGAGATCCTGCGCAGCCTGCGCGCCGCCATCCACCGCCACTGACCGGATATTTTTCCCATGTGCATGGGCTGCTACTCCCGCCGCGACATGCTCAAGCTCTCCGGTCTGCTGACCGCCGCCGGGGCGCTGCCGCTGCTGCACGGCCGCGCGGCGCGGGCGGAGGCGGCGGGAGGCAAGCTGCGCATCGGCTATCTGCCGATCACCGACGCGGCACCGCTGCTCGTGGCGCACGCCAACGGCTACTACCAGGCCGAGGGTATCGAGGCGGAGAAGCCGGCACTGCTGCGCAGCTGGGCGCAGATCGTCGAGGCGTTCATCGCCGGCCAGGTGGACGTGGTGCATCTGCTCTCGCCGATGACGGTGTGGGCGCGCTTCTCGAGCAAGCTGCCGGTCAAGGTTGTCGCGTGGAACCACGTCGACGGCTCGGGGCTGACGGTTGCCCCCGACATCAACAGCGTCCCCGACCTCGCCGGCAAGACGGTGGCGATCCCGTTCTGGTACTCGATCCACAACGTCGTGCTGCAGGATCTGCTGCGCACGCACGGGCTCGTGCCGGTGGCCAAGCGCGACGGCGCGCCGGCGGCCAACGAGGTCAATCTGGTGGTGATGGCGCCCTCGGACATGCCGCCGGCGCTCGCCTCGCGGCGGGTCGCGGGCTACATCGTCGCCGAGCCGTTCAACGCCGCCGCCGAGACGCTCGGCATCGGCAAGATACTGCGCTTCACCGGCGACGTGTGGCGCGACCACGCCTGCTGCGTGGTGCTGATGCACGAGCGGGATCTGGAGCAGCGCCCGGAATGGTCGCAGAAGGTGGTGAACGCCATCGTCAAGGCGCAGGCCTGGACGCGCGGCCACCGCCCGGAGGCCGCGAAGCTGCTCTCGAAGGACGGGCCGAACCGCTACACGCCGCATACCGAGGCCGTGCTGGCGAAGGTGCTCGCGCCGCCGGCCGCCGACCACGCCGCCTATCTCGCCTCGGGCGCGATCCGGCACGCCGGTTGGGAGGAGAAGCGGATCGACTTCCAGCCCTATCCGTATCCGAGCTACACGGAGGAGCTGGTGCGCCGGCTGAAGCACACCGTGATCGAGGGCAATGGCGCGTTCCTCGCCGACCTCGATCCGGCCGTCGCGGCGCACGATCTGGTGGACGATCGGTTCGTCAGGAACGCCATCGCCGCCCAGGGCGGCCCGGCCGCATTCGGGCTCTCACCCTCCCTGCAGCGCACCGAGGAAATCGCCCCGTGACCGCCACGCAATCGATCCTGCAGGGCGTCGGCATCGCTGCGCCGAGATCGGCGACGGTCGCCGGCTCGCGCGCGCTGTCCAGGCCGCGCCGGCCGGCCCTGGTGCGGCTGGCGTGGGGCATCGGCGGGCTGGCCGCCATCTTCGCCCTGTGGTGGGCGGCGATCGCGCTGCTCGCACCCGCCGACGGCTTCGCGCGCGCCTTCGCCCCGACCGCGGCGATCGGCAGCCTGGTCCGGATGATGACCGGGTCGGATCTGCTGATCCATGTCGCGGTGAGCCTGCGGCGGGTGCTCGTGGGCCTCGGGTTCGCGCTCGCGATCGGCGTGCCGCTCGGGCTCGCGGTGGGCAGCCTGCGCGCGCTGGAGGCGGCGACCTCGCCCGCCTTCCAGTTCCTGCGCATGATCTCGCCGCTGTCGTGGATGCCGATCGCGGTGATGGTGTTCGGCATCGGCGACCAGCCGATCTATTTCCTGCTCGCCTTCGCCGCTGTCTGGCCGATCCTGCTCAACACCGCCGCCGGGGTGCGTCAGCTCGACGCGCGCTGGCTGCAACTCGCGCGCAGCCTGTCCGCGACCCGCTGGGAGACGCTGACCCGCATCGTCACCCCCGGCGTGCTCGGGCATGTGCTGACCGGCGTGCGACTGGCCATCGGCATCCTGTGGATCGTGCTGGTGCCGTGCGAGATGCTCGGCGTCTCGGCGGGGCTCGGCTATGTCATCCTCGATACCCGCGACCGCCTCGCCTATTCCGAGCTGATGGCGATGGTGCTGCTGATCGGCCTGCTCGGCTTCCTGCTCGACGCCGCCGCGCGGCTGCTCTACCGGCTGCTGGCGCGCCAGGCGTAGGCCCTCTACGCGGACCGCGCGCGGATGTCGTCGAGGATCGGCAGCAGGTATTTCTTGAACTGCACCGGGTCTTCGGACATCGGGAAATGTCCGAGCCCCTCCATCCGGGTCCAGCGCGCGCCCTTGATCTCGGCCGCCAGCGCCTGACCGGCCGCCACGGTGCCGGACCAGTCATAGTCGCCGTTGAGGATGTACACGTCGACCTTTCCGGTATCGATGTTCCGCGCGGTGTCCGTCAGGTCATGCTCGACGGCGTAATAATGCAGATCGCCCTTGAACACGGCGGGGGCGCCTTGGCTGTAGCACCAGATCGTCTCGCGCCGGTACGGCTCGGGCGCGGTCGGCGCGCACAGCGTGTGCATCATCGCCGCCTTGGCCTCATTCGATACGCGCGGATGCCATAGGTACATGCGGCGCTCATCGCCGCCGTGGCTGTGCGCCGCGGCCTCGACGCCGATGACCGCGCGGAATTTCTCGGGGTGGTCGAGCGCCAGATCCGGCGCCAGATGTCCGCCCATCGAGCAGCCCATGAAGACCGGGCGATCCAGTTCGAGCTCGTGCGACAAGGTGAGGACGAACGACATGAACCACGCCTTCGTCAGCTTGTACTCGGCCTCCCAATAGCGCTCCCCGAGCGGCGGCAGGGACTTGCCATGATAGGGCAGGTCGTAGGCGATGAGATGAAAATGCCGGGTGATCTCCTCGTCCTCGAGAAGATGCCGCCACTGGCGGCCGTCCGAGCCCGCGGTGTGCTGCAGCAGCACTGGAATCCCGCTTCCCGCCTGCTCGATGTAGACCCGGTACTCCACACCCTCCACCGTGATGTAGGCGTACCCCGCCTTGATGTCCGCGAAACGAGCCACGGCGTTCTCCTGTCCGGCGTCAGCGTTGGTCGGCGACGGCGCGGCGCATCGCGACGAGGATTCGGCTGATCGCGCCGTAATAGGCATAGAACGATTCGAGGTCGCCCGCGCAGACGAAGCCGTGATGCAGCGATGCCGGCAGGAAGTCCTGGAAGAACGGACGCGGCACCGGCCGCAGCAGCTCGCGCCATGAGGCGGAGGGGCCGCCGATCCGCAGCATGGGCAGCGAGGAAACCGACGCCGCCGGCTCGAACGCGACGGCTCGGCCGCTCTCGATGGTCATCAGACAGCGCTCGTCATCGACGAAGAATTCGATGCGCGCGGTCCAGAACCGCGCCGCCAAATTCCATTCAGGGTCGCGGTTCAGGTTCGCGAGCACGGGCTCCAGCGGAAGCCGCACCCGCGCATCCGTCGCTCCGCTCATTCCGACCTCCTCCACGCTTGGCGATAGCACGCCAGATGAAGTGTGGCCGGGTCAAGTTGGCTCACCTCCGTCTCGGACGAGCC
>DATIMU010000017.1:0-5261 GCA_035475015.1 Acetobacteraceae bacterium | reverse complement strand
CTGGCTCTCTCGACCGGGCTGGCGATCGCCGGCGGACTGGCGCTATCGGGCGCCGGCGCGCTGCCGGCCAACGCCGCCGACGCCGACATCACCGGGGACAATACCCGGTCGAACTGGCTCGCGCCGGTTCTGCCGGCGGTGGTCAGCATCACCACCGTCAAGTTCGTCCCCGATCCCGAGAATAACGGCGGGGTGCGCCGGGTGGACGGCTTCGGCTCCGGCTTCGTCGTCGAGCCGACCGGCCTCATCGTCACCAATCGCCATGTCATCGAGGACGCCACCGAGCTCCACGTCGCGTTCCGCGACGGCACGGTGGTGCCTGCCAGACCCGTTTTCGCCGGGATGCAGATCGACCTCGCGCTGCTCAAGGTGGACGCCGGCAAGCCGCTGCCGATCCTCAGGCTCGCGGATAGCGACAAGGTCCAGATTGGCGATCCGGTCGCCGCGGTCGGCAATCCGCTCGGGCTCGGCGGCTCGGTCAGCTCCGGCATCGTGAGCGGGCTGAACCGCGATATCATGTCGAGCGCGTTCGACAATTTCATCCAGACCGACGCGGCGATCAACCACGGCAATTCCGGCGGCCCCCTCGTGAACATGCGGGGCGAGGTGATCGGCGTGGACACCGCCATCTACTCGCCGACGGCCACCAGCGGCTCGATTGGCATCGGCTTCGCGCTGCCGTCCAACGACGTCGCCTTCGTGGTCGATCAGGTGCTGCGCTACGGCGAGATCCGTGCCGGCTGGATCGGCCTGAACGCGCAGACCGTGACCCAGCAGATCGCCGCCGCCGTCGGGCTGGCGCCGCCGCGCGGCTCGATCGTCGCCGGCGTGCAGGCCAACAGCCCGGCCGCCGCCGCCGGGCTCAAGGACGGCGACGTGATCCTCAAATTCGCCGCCCGCGAGCCGGCGGACTCTCGCGCGCTCGCCCGGGCGATCGCCGAAAAGGCCCCCGGCGACACCGTCCCGGTGGTGGTCTGGCGCGAGGGCAAGGAACTGACGCTCTCGGTCAAGGTCGGCGAATGGCAGAACCATCCGATGCGCGGGATGCAGCACACCCCCGCCGTCCGCACGGTGCGCGCCGACATGATCGATTACGGCCTGAGCTTCGGGCCGATTACCGATGAGGTGCGCCGCAAGCTGCATCTCGAGCAAAACCAGGCCGGCGCCGTCGTCACGGGGGTAGCGATCGACAGCCCGTCGGCCGATAGCGGCTTCCGCGCCGGGGACCTCGTGCTGCGCGTCCAGACGGCCGAGGTGAACGGGCCGAACGCCGCGCGCAAGGCCTTGGACGACGCCCTGCAGCAGAAGCGCCCGGTCATCATCGTTCTGGTGCAGCGCTCCGACGGCTTCCGCTGGCTACCCCTCGTCGGCAGCTACGTCCGCCCCGGCTGACCAGGTCGACCGGGTTCGCCTCGCTCAGGCGCGGCCATCCGACTATACTGCGCCGGTCGCCCGAATTGGGCGGGGGGTCGCCGAATACCGCCCGGATCAGGGCTCTTCGCCGAGCTTGCAACGCCCGGATCCGGGCTCTCCGCTCCACCGATATTGCCCGGATCGGGGCTCACCGGGCAGCTCGCTTTACCCGTATCCGGGCTCTCGCCGAGCCCGCTCAGCCGTCCGCGTGGTTGAGCCGCAATCCGGGGCGGGGCCAGGTCATCGAGACCAGCTTGCCGGTCCCCGAGAGGGTGAGATACGCGGTCCGGAGGTCGGGTCCGCCGAAGCAGACATTGGTCGTCAGCCGGTCCGGCGCGGGGAAATGCTCCACCCGGCGGCCATCCGGCGAGATGCTCGTCACACCGCCGTTGAGGATCGTGGCGACGCAGACATTGCCCTCGGCATCGACCGCCAGCGAGTCGAAATACTGCAGCCCGCCGGGGTTGGCGACGAAGCGCCGCCGCCCGAGCTTGCCCGGCGCCGTCACCGGATAGGCCCAGAGCCGGCACGGCACCGTTTCGGCGACATAGAGCTCGGCACCGTCCGGTGACAGCCCGATGCCGTTCGGCCCTTCCAGGGGAAAGCTCGCCTCCTCGATATGCGAGCCGTCGGCGCGCGCGTAATGGACCGCGCCGCGCGCCCGCATCCGCCCGATCGTGGCACCGTGGTCGGTGAACCAGAACCCGCCATGCGCGTCGAACACCAGATCGTTGGGCGCGCTCAGCCGGTTGCCGCCGCAGCTTTCGTACAGCACTTCGACTTTCCCGGTCGCGAGGTCGATCCGCTCGATCCGCCCGCCTGCGTGGTCCTCCGCGCTGTGCGCCGGCATCAGCCGCCCGTCCTCGCGGCGGGTCCACGCCAGCCCGCCGTTGTTGCACACATAGAGCGCCCCGCCGGGACCGAGTGCCGCGCCGTTCGGTCCGCCGCCGGGCTTCGCGACGGTTTCCTTGCTGCCATCCGGCCGCACCCGCGTGATCGCGCCGGCGGCGATCTCAACCAGGATCACCGAGCCGTCGGCCATCGCCACCGGTCCCTCGGGGAATTGCAGTCCCGAGGCGATTTCCATGACGTCCATGCCGGGCACCTTCTCCAGTTGACGCAAGTGTCCGACAGCCCTTGCATCCTGTGCAAGCCACCGGCCGGATGCGATACCGGCGGACGGGCAGGGGAGAAGGGATAGAGAAATGGATTTCAGCGGCAAGGTGGCGCTCGTCACCGGTGGCGGCGGCGGCATCGGGCGCGCCGCCGCACTCGGCTTCGCGACACGCGGCGCCAAGGTGGTCGTGGTGGACCACGACGCAGCGGCGGGCGAGGCGAGTGCGGGCATCGTGCGCCAGCAGGGCGGCGAGGCGCGCTTCGTGCGCGCCGACGTCACGCGATCGGCCGATGTCGGCAACTATGTCCAGGAGACGCTCGCGGCCTATGGCGCGATCGATTGCTTTTTCAACAACGCCGGCATCGAAGGCAGCGTGACGCCGACGCAGGACTATGACGAGGCGGTGTTCGACCAGGTGATCGCGGTCAATCTCAAGGGCGTCTTCCTCGGCCTGCGCCATGTGCTGCCGGTGATGCTGCGGCAGGGCTCGGGCGCGGTGGTGAACACCGCCTCGGTCGCCGGGCTGACCGGCGGGCCGGGGATGCCGGCCTATGTCGCCTCCAAGCACGGCGTGCTCGGGCTGACCAAGGTGGCCTCCGCCGACGTCGCCCGCGCCGGCATCCGGGTCAACGCGGTCTGCCCCGGCCCGGTCGAGACGCGGATGATGCGCTCGCTCGAGGCACAGCGGAATCCGTCCGATCCCGAGTCCATCGCGCACGCCTACCGCGCGGCGATCCCGACCGGGCGCTACACGCTCCCCGAGGAGGTCGCGAACATGGTGATCTATCTGTGCTCCGACCTCGCGGGCAACGTCACCGGCACCCATGTGGTCATCGACGGTGGCCGCAACGGCTCCGGCCCCGCCGCGCCGGCGAGGAAATGACGGGAGAGCAACGATGGCGCTCAAGGACATCCTCGTGCAGGTCGACGGCACCGCGCAATCCGCCGTCCGGCTCGACCTGGCGGCGGGGCTCGCCCGCCAACACGCGGCGCATCTGACCGCGCTGCACGTGATCGACCCGATCCTCAACGACCCGATGCTGTACGGCGACGCTTCCGGCCTCGCCGTGCTGATCGACCAGGCGCGCGGCGAGGCGCAACAGGCCGCCGGCGAGATCGAAACCCGCTTCCGCGAGCGTCTGCGAAGCGACGGCATCGCCGGCGAATGGCGTCTCTCCGAGGGCCGCACCGCCGACGCGGTGCTGCTGCACGCGCGCTACGCCGATCTCGTGGTGCTGGGCCAGCAGGACCCGGACAATCCGCGGCTCTCCGGCTGGGGTGCGGTGATCGAGCAGACGCTGTTCGCCTCGGGTCGCCCGCTCCTCATCGTGCCCTATGCCGGGCAATTCGAGACCATCGGCCGCAACGTGCTGATCGGCTGGAGTGCCACGCGCGAGTCCGCCCGCGCGCTGGCCGACGCGCTGCCGCTGATCGCGACCGCCGACAACGCCACGGTGCTGGCGATCGACCCACGCGGCGGCCTCGCCGGTCACGGCGAGGTGCCGGCGGCCGACATCGCGCTGCATCTCGCGCGGCACGGCATCAAGGTGACGGCGGCGCACACCGCCTCGGGCGGCGTCAGCCCCGGCGACGTGCTGCTGAACTACGCCACCGACAACGATACGGACCTGCTGGTGATCGGCGGCTACGGCCATTCGCGGGTGCGCGAACTGGTCATGGGCGGCGTCACCCGCACCATCCTGCAGCGCATGACCATCCCGGTGCTGATGTCGCACTGATCGCACGCACTCGGGCGGGAGCCGGGCATGGCCGACGACGCGATCCTCACCCTGAACGCGGGCTCGTCGAGCCTGAAATTCGCCGTCTACCTGCGCGGCGCCGACGGCCTCGCATTGCACAGCAAGGGGCAGGTCGAGGGTATCGGCACCGCGCCGCACCTCATCGCCCGCGACGCCGGTGGCAAGGTGCTCGCCGAGCGGCGCTGGAGCGAGGGCGAGCGGCAGACCCACGAGGATTTCCTCACCAGGTTTCTCGGCGCCGTCGAACCCTATCTCGGCGCCGCAAAGCTGGTCGGCGTCGGCCACCGCATCGTGCATGGCGGCACGCGCTTCACCGAGTCGGTGCGCGTCACGCCGGAGGTGATGGACGCGCTGGAGGCTCTCGTGCCGCTGGCGCCGTTGCATCAGCCGCACAATCTCGCCGCCATCCGCGCGGTCGCCAAGCTGCGTCCCGGCCTCGCGCAGATTGCCTGCTTCGACACCGCGTTTCATCACGTGCGCCCCGACTTCACGACGCGGATCGCGCTGCCCCGCGCGCTTGCCGACGAAGCCGGCATCCGCCGCTACGGGTTTCACGGCCTGTCCTACGAATACCTCGCCGGCGCCTTGCGCGAGCGGGCACCGGAACTCGCGCAGGGCCGGGTGATCGCCGCCCATCTCGGCAACGGCGCCAGCCTGTGCGCGATGCTGGACGGGCGCAGCGTCGACACCACGATGGGCTTTACGGCGCTCGACGGGCTGGTGATGGGCACCCGCCCCGGCGCACTCGACCCCGGTGTGGTGCTCTATCTGATGCAGCAGCGCGGCATGAGTGCCGCCGAGGTGGAGACGCTGCTCTATAAGCAATCCGGCCTGCTCGGGGTCTCCGGCATCTCCAGCGACATGCGCGCGCTGACCGCGAGCCGTGACCCGCACGCCAGCGAGGCCGTCGCGCTGTTCTGCTTTCGCGCCGCCTGGCAGGCGGGCGGGCTCGCGGTCTCGCTCGGCGGGCT
>DATIMU010000016.1:0-2905 GCA_035475015.1 Acetobacteraceae bacterium | reverse complement strand
CCCGGATTCGTCGAGCGGGCGCGGCATGAATGCGAGCTGGTCAATGAGGCGGATCGGCGCGACGGGATGATCTGCAACGGCTGAATGGCTCGGTGCCGCGACGCATTCATGCGGGTCGGCGGCCGCGGAACCAAACGCCCGCCGCCACCGCTGAGGCGAGCGTCGTGCCGTAAGTGACCAGCGCGAAGGCGAGGGCGGCGAACACCCAGGCGACCGAGCCGGTCAGGCGCAGCGCGAGCCAGCCGCCGGCGATCGCCAGGCATAAACGCAGGAAGCCGGCGAACAGCGGCCAGGCGAGCCGGCCGGCACCCTGCGAGGCGAAGTAGAGCGCCAGGCCCACGCCGAAGAAGCCGTAGACCGGCCCGACGAGGCGCAGATAGGCGGTTCCGGTGGCGATCATGCGGGGCTCGGCGCCGAACAGGCCGAGCCATGCGTGCGGCCAGATCGCCGCCGCGACGCCGACCGTCTCGGTCATCGCGAAGGCCAGCGCGCCGCCGATGAGGGCCACCCGAAGCGCCCGGGCCTGTTGGCCGGTGCCGACATTGGTGCCGACCATGGTGACCAGCGGCGCGCCGAGCCCGAAGACCAGCGGGATCAGGAGATATTCCAGCCGGCTGCCGGTGCCGTAGCCCGCGATGGCGTCGGGTCCGCCCGCCGCGCCGACCAGCGCCGTGGTCAGCGCGACGGTCAACGTCGTCTGCAAGGTGCTGACCGACGCGACCGCGCCCACCCGGAGAATGTCGGCGAACATCGACCAGCGCAGTCGGGCGAGTCGCGGCCGCGCGACGTTGCGGCCGGAGAGCACGTACCAGCCGAGGACCAGCGTGGTCAGCGCCGTGGTGAACACCACCGCGACGCCGCCGCCGGCGATGCCGAGTGCCGGGAACGGGCCGACGCCGAAGATCAGGCAAGGGGAGAGCGGGATCAGCAGGACCACGCTCAGGCAGATGGCGAGCGAAGGCACCAGCATGTTGCCGCTGCCGCGGATCACGCTCGCCAGCGCGTTCATCAGCCAGACCAGCACGGTGCCGGCGAACACCACGTTGGAGTATTCGAGCGCCGCCTCCAGCGAGGCTCCCTCGCCGCCGAGCGCGCGATAGAGTGTCGGGCCGAAGGCCAGGACAATCGCGGAAAAGAGCAGCCCGAGCGCGACGTTGATGATGACGGCGTGGAGCACCAGCGCGTCCGCGCCGTCGCGCCGGCGGGCGCCGAGGGCGCGGGCGATGGCCGAGGAAATGCCGCCGCCCATCGCGCCGCCCGACAGCATCTGCATCATCATGAAGCCGGGAAACACCAGCGCCATCCCAGCCAGCGCCGGGCTGCCCAGCCGGGACACCCACCAGGTCTCGATCAGCCCCGTCGAGGCCTGCGCCAGCATCACCAGGATGTTGGGCCAGGCCATGCGCAGCAGGGTCGGCAGGATCGGCCCGTTCAGGAGAAGCTGGGTGCGGGGATTGAGCGCCGCCGGCTGCGCGGGGGCGACCGCTGGCATCGGGCGCGCCAGGGTCATGGACGGCACGCCAAGCGCGGGAGCGGTCGGGTCGAGATGCATGGAGGCGATCTCCGGGACTTACTATCGTGTTGATAGTCAGGCCCGGAGGCAGCGTCAAGCGGGCAGGTGAGCCGGCGCTACTCCGCCGCGACGGCCGGCTGCTTGAGGTCCTTCGAGTAGCGGAGATGCACCGGCGCATCGATCTCGAACGGATCGGTCAGGCCGAGCTCGCGGCCGTATTCCTTCAGCGCCGGCATCACCTCCTGGCCGAGCAGACGGATGCAGGTGCGGGCGTCCTCGGGGGAGACCGAGCCGTCATTGCCCCACAGCGCCATGATGCCGGGGCGGGTCTCCTCCATGATGTATTTCAGCTTGGCGGTCACCTGGTCCGGCGTGCCGGCAATGATCATCATGCTGTCGAGCTGGTCCTCGAAGGTCGGGTTGCCGCGCGGGCTGACGGCGCGCCCGGTGGCGAACTCGACGAAGCCGCGGCGCTGGCTCGGCGAGAAATAGCCCGACGGGCTCGACCAGACGGGATGCGCGAGGCCGGTGAACTCGCCCTGCATCCACATGAACTGGCGGGCGTTCTGCTTGGCCTTCTCCTCGGTGTCGGAGACGTGGCAGCGGATCAGGTAGCCGCGGTTCTCCGGCCCCGGCTCGTAGCCGACCTCGGCCGCCGCAGCGTCGTAGGTCTCCCAGATCTTCTTGGTCGCGTCGATCGAGGTGTTGAGGCAGATGTACGGGTAGCGCTGCTGCGCCGACCAGATCACCGTCTCGCGGCTCAGCACACCGGGTATCCACACGCGGGGATACGGCTTCTGCAGCGGCACCGCCCAGGGGTTCACCACGCGATGCTGGTAGTGCGTGCCCTCCCAGCGGAACGGGCCGGGCGTGGTCCACGCCTTGGTGATAAGGTCGTGCGCCTCGATGAAGCGCTCGCGGTTGAAGGCGGGATTGACGCCGGTCGCCAGCTGCTCCTGGCCGCCGCCGCGCACGAAGCCGGAGACCAGCCGGCCCTTCGAGATCATGTCGATCATCGACAGCTCTTCCGCGAGCCGCACCGGGTTCTCGGAGAGCGGCAGCGGGTTGCCGAGGATGACGATCTTCGCCTTCTTGGTGACGGCGGCGAGGATCGAGGCGAACACGTTGGTCTTGGACTGCATGCAGAACGGCGCATTGTGATGCTCGTTCAGCATGATGCCTTCGATGCCGCACTCTTCCGCGTAGATGTAGTCTTCGAGGTACTGGTTGTACAGCCGGCTACCGGCGACCGGGTCATAATGCTTGTTCGAGAACATCAGCGCGGTCGCGCCGAACTCGCGTCCCGCGTCCGCCGAGTAGGCCGACATCGGCTGCTCGGTGAAGTACATCAGATGCATCGAAATTCCTCCCTCTTTCGGGTTGCTGTCAGTC
>DATIMU010000015.1:0-5386 GCA_035475015.1 Acetobacteraceae bacterium | reverse complement strand
CGACCGGATCGAGCACCCAGGGTTTCCCCGCCTCCACCGCCGCCGCGACGGCGACCCGCATGGCGCTCGCCCGCTCCGCCGTGACGGTGCCGAGATTGACCACGAGCGCATCCGCGACGCGGGCGAACTCGCCGACCTCCTCCTCGGCCTGCACCATCGCCGGCGACGCGCCGATCGCCAGCAGCGCGTTCGCCGTGAGGTTGGCGACGACCACGTTGGTGATGTTGTGCACCAGCGGCCCGCGCTCCCGGATGGCGGCCAGCGTGCGGCACACGGCGGCGGGTTCGGCGAGATCGTGGCTCATCAGGCGCGCTCTCTGGTCGGAATGGCAACCGCCCGACGCTACACCCGGCACCGGCGATCGTCGCGCCCTGGACGCGGTGCGGACCGCCATGCATCGTCGCCGGATGACGGAAGCCCGCCGCCTCTCCCTCGTGCTCGGGCTCACCCAGACGCTCGCCTACGTCACCAGCTATTACGTCCCGGCCGTCGTCACGGCGAGCGTCGCGCGCGACCTTGGCGCCTCGCCGACCCTGCTGCTGGGCGGCTTCTCGTGGGCGATGCTGGTCGCCGGCTTCATCTCGCCCAGGGTCGGCGCATGGATCGACCGCGCCGGCGGCCGCGGTGTCCTGGCGCTCGGCAAGGCACTCCTCGCGGCTGGCCTCGTGGCGATGTCCGCCGTGACCTCCCCGGTCGGCTGGTACGTCGCGTGGACCGTGATGGGCCTCGGCATGGGCCTCGGGCTGTATGACGCCGCGTTCGCGACCATCGGACGGCTGGTCGGCGGCAACGCCCGATCCGTCATCGTCGGCGTGTCGTTGATCGGCGGCTTCGCGAGTTCGATCGGCTGGGCAGCGGGCGCCGCCAGCGTGGACTGGCTGGGCTGGCGCGCGACGCTGCTCGCCTATGCGGCCATCAATCTCGCCATCAACCTGCCGCTGGTCCTGCTGCTGGTGCCGGCCGCGCAACCCGCCGCGACGGAGAAGGCGGCGCCCCGCGCGCCGCGGCACGAGCCCGCCGAGACGCGGCGGTCGTTCGTGCTGCTCTCGATCTTCTTCAGTGCCCGCTCTGGCATTCTGGCCGTTGTCTCCGTCCACATCCTCTATCTGCTGCAGGGGCTCGGCCTGAGCGCGGCGGCGGCGGTGGGGACCGCCGCGCTGATCGGGCCGGCGCAGGTCGCGGCCCGGATCGCCGAGTGGAGCGTGATGCGCTGGACCACGCCGCTGACCATCTCGCGGCTCGGCGCCTTCCTGCTGCCGCTCGGCGTCGGCGGATTGCTGATCGGCGGCCCGGTCTGGGCGTTCGCCGTCAGCTACGGGGTCAGCAACGGCGTCCTCACGATCAGCCGGGGCGTGCTGCCGCTCTACCTGTTCGGCACGGAAGGCTACGCCGCCCGCATCGGCCGCCTCGCCCTGCCCTCCTTGCTCACGGCGGCGGCGGCGCCGACCTTGGTCACGCCCTTGGTGCTGGCATTCCCGGCCTGGCAGGTGCTGCTCTGGGGCGGCGTGCTCTCGTTCGCGGTCGCGCTGTGTCTCATACCATTGCGCGATCCGGTCGCCGCCAATGCTCGCATCTGAGACTTTACCATCCGATCATGCGACCATAGGTTGAATTGAACCACATACCTGTGCAATCTCCCCGGTGGGCGTCGAACGAGGGTTTGCGACGGTGTGGTGGTCGAGGCGGGGAAACACTCCCAAGCCGGATGGGGAAAAGCTCTGGGGGTTCTCCGAGCAGGCGATGCCGCTCGCGCCGGGGCCGCCGGTGGACCTGCCCGGTGTGGCGCGGGCAGCCGAGGGCGTCTCCGGCTTGCTCGAACGACGGCGTTCCGGCGACGGCGATGCCTCCGGCGATCCGCAGGAGCGTGGCCAGCCCTTCGCCAGCACCGGCCCGCACGGCCATCGCGAGCGGATGCGCGACAAGCTCCTGGAGCGCGGCGCCGAGGCGCTGGCGGATTACGAATTGCTCGAAATGCTGCTGTTCTTCGCCCAGCCCAAGGGCGACACCAAGCCGCTCGCCAAGGGCCTGATAAACCGCTTCGGCAGCTTCGCCTCGGTGCTCGCCGCACCCAGCCGGGATTTGTTCGCCGCACCTGGCCTCGGACGGCACAGCGTCGCGGCGATCCGGCTGGTGCAGGCGTCGGCGCAGCGGCTCGCGCTGGCCGAGGTGATGAACCGGCCGGTGCTGAACAACTGGGACCGGCTGCTGGAGTATCTGCACACCGTGCTGGCGCGCGAGCGGATCGAGCAGTTCCGCGTGCTGTTCCTCGACAACAAGAACCGCCTGCTGGCCGACGAGGCGCAGGCGCGCGGCACGGTCAACCACACGCCGGTCTATCCCCGCGAGGTGGTCAAGCGCGCGCTGGAACTGCACGCCACCGCGTTGATCCTGGTGCACAACCACCCGAGCGGCGACCCGACGCCGTCCGACGACGACATCGACATGACTCAGGAGGTCAAGATCGCGGCACAGGCGCTGTCGATCGTGCTGCACGACCATCTGATCGTCGGCAACGGCCGCTGGGTCAGTCTGCGTCAAGAGGGATTGCTCTAGCACCGCCCGATAACCCCCGCATCGATCTCACTTCTTCGGGAACCGGACCGCAAACGGGTCGTTGTGGTCCTGCTTCCAGGGAGAAAATCATGGGACGCGGAATACTGCTTTGGCTGCTCGGGATACCCATTCCGATCATCATCCTGATCCTGCTGTTCTGGCACTGATCGCGCGGACGGGGGAAATCTCAAGATGGCAATAGCACCCGCAACCGGGCGCACCGATCCGTATGTCGCAACCGGCGGCGCCCAGGAATCCGCGGTCTCCGCGATTTCATGGGCAGCGATCATTGCCGGCGCCTTCGCGGCGGCGGCGATCTCGCTGCTGCTCTTCGCACTCGGAGCGGGCGTCGGCTTCGCCTCGGCCTCACCGTGGTCCGGCGCGGGCGCATCGGCCGCCACGTTCACGGTGGCCGCCGCGGTCTGGCTCATCGTCATCCAGTGGCTGTCCTCGGCCCTTGGCGGCTACCTGACGGGGCGGCTGCGGACGAAATGGGTCGGCGTGCATACCCACGAGGTGTTTTTCCGCGACACCGCGCACGGCTTCCTGACCTGGGCGGTGGCCTCGGTGGTCGTCGCCGCCTTCCTGGCCTCCTCGGTCTCGTCGGTGGTGAGCGGCGGGGCGCACATCGCCGGCAACGCGGTGTCCGGCGCAACTCAGGGCGCGACCCAGGGGGCGGCATCTTCCCCGAGCAGCTCGACCGGCTATTTCGTGGACTCGTTGTTCCGCTCCGATCAGCCCAACACCAGCGCTTCGCCGCAGGAAACACGGGGCGAGGCCACGCGGATTCTGGCAAAAAGCGCCGCCAACGGCACCGTCGACCCAGCCGACCGCACCTATTTGGCGAAGCTCGTCGCGGCGCGGACCGGGCTCTCGCAGGCCGACGCGGAGAAGCGCGTGGATGACGTGATGGCGCAGGAGCAGGCGGCCGAAGCCAAGGTGCGCGCGGCGGCAGACGCAGCCCGCAAGCGCGCGGCTTCGCTGTCCTTCTTCACCTTCCTCTCGATGCTGATCGGCGCGTTCATCGCCGCCGTCGCCGGCGCGATCGGCGGCCGGGAGCGCGACGAATACTGATCCGGCCGAACCGAAACGCAAACGCCCGCCAGTGATGGCGGGCGTTCTGCGTATGGCGGCTGGGTTGGTGAGCCCGGTGGGATTCGAACCCACGACCCCAAGATTAAAAGTCTCGTGCTCTACCGACTGAGCTACAGGCTCCCGGCCCGCCTTGAACGCCAAGCCGGGCGAGAGGTCAATAAGGCGGGTCTAGGAGATCGTTCGACGTCCGCCCGCTCCGTCATCGCGAGCGGGCGTAGCCCGCGTGGCGATCCATCGCGCCCGCAGACGGGCAGCCTCCCGCTTGTGGCACGATGGATTGCCGCGCTTCACTCGCAATGACCCCGTTGGCGCGGCTTGCGCCGACCACGCTCTACCCCTTGGCGTCGGCGGCGAGCTGCATGTGGATGATCTTGTCGGGGTTCTGCACGGTGCCGCCGGAGCCCGAGCCCGGCTTGATGTGATCGACGAACTCCATGCCGGAGACCACCCGGCCCCAGATCGTGTACTGGCCGTCAAGATGCGTCGACGGGGCGAACATGATGAAGAACTGGCTGTTCGCCGTGTTCGGGTCCTGGGTGCGCGCCGCACCCACCGTGCCGCGCAGGAAGTGCGCCTTGTTGGTGAATTCGGCCGGCAGGTTGGGCAATTTGCTGCCGCCCGTGCCGGTGCCGGTCGGGTCGCCACCCTGGGCCATGAAGCCCGGGATCACGCGATGGAACGGCGTGCCGTCGTAGAATTTCTCGCGCACCAGCTCCTTCACCCGCGCGACATGCTTCGGCGCCAGCTCCGGCAGCAGCTCGATCACCACCCTTCCGTCCTTGAGGTCCATGTACAGCGTGTTCTCGGGATCGAGCTTGGCGGGCTGCGCGGATGCGGTTTCGCTCATGAGAGCTCCCAAAAGAGTGGTGGCGATCAGGGTACGACGGTGCATGTGGTTCTTTCGTCCGATCAGCGGCCGACGCGCTGGAGCGTGCGCTCGAGGGTCAAGGCAGGCACGAAGCTCGATACGTCGCCGCCGAACATCGCGATGTCCTTGACGAAGCGGGAGGAGATGAACTGGTGCCGCTCGCTGGCCATCAGGAACACCGTCTCGACGTCGGGGGCGAGGCGGTAGTTCATGCCGGCCATCTGGAACTCGTAGTCGAAATCGGAGACCGCGCGCAGCCCGCGGAAGATCACACCTGCGCCAGCCTTGTGCGCGAAGTCGACCAGCAAGGTGTCGAACGGCTCGACCTCGATCTCGGCACCGCTGCGATCGGCGATCGCTGCCATTTCGGCGCGGACCAGCTCGACGCGCTCGTCGAGCGGGAACAGCGGTCCCTTGCCGGCATTGACCGCGACACCGATCACCAGCTTGTCGAGCAGGCGGGCGGCGCGCGTGATGACGTCGATATGCCCGTTCGTCACGGGATCGAACGTGCCGGGATAGATGCCGATCCGTCGCTTTCCGCCGGCCTCAGACATCGCTGCCGTTCCCCGCGTCAGGGTCCCCGTTGTCGTCGCCCGGCCCCATCACTGGCCCGTCAGGGCCGCCGTCCTCCGACGGGTCCTCGGCTGCTGGGTCCTCGATCACCGGAAATACGCTCGTCACATGCTCCTCCGCGTTCACCCGGAACAGCATGACCCCCATCGCGGACCGTCCGGTGATGCGCACCTGGTCGGCCGGCACGCGGATCAACCGCCCCGCATCCGTCATCAGCATCACGTCGTCGCCCGGCCGCACCGGGAAGGTGGCGGCGACGGCCGTGCCATTACGGCCGCCCAGCGTGATGTTGGC
>DATIMU010000014.1:0-2232 GCA_035475015.1 Acetobacteraceae bacterium | reverse complement strand
TGACGCCGCCCGCGCTCTGGGTGCAGGGCCGGCCCG
The DNA here is from genome assembly GCA_035475015.1 of Acetobacteraceae bacterium. GTDB lineage: Bacteria > Pseudomonadota > Alphaproteobacteria > Acetobacterales > Acetobacteraceae > JAFKFI01. Next base: position 2,196 of record DATIMU010000014.1, on the reverse strand, counting down.
ACAACATCCACGACTATCGCGACCCCGACTCGCCGATCCCCGGCAACGAGCCGGAGCGGTTCGCCGCGAATTACCGGAAGGCGGGAGGCGAGATCGAGGTGGTTGTGGTGGAACAGGCAGCGCGCGCCAGCGCGTCGATCGAGCCGATCGCGAGGTTCTTGTACCAACAGCTGGGCTGATCGCGCGACCCCTCACCCAACCCTCTCCCGGACGGAGAGGGCTTTTCTTCTCCCTCTCCCTCTGGGAGAGGGCCGGGGTGAGGGGCAAGCCAGGCTGCTCAGTTCTGCCCTGTCCCCCCGGCCCTTCCCGCCCGCCCCGGGCGGGGCGACAATGGGGCGAATGATCCGTCCAGCCCCTCAGAAGATCGCGCGGCACAAGACCTCCCGCCATACCCGCCTGACCGCGCTGATCGTCGCTTGCGCGCTGCTCATGCAGAATCTCGACTCGACGATCATCGCGACCGCCCTGCCGACGATGGCGCGCGCGTTCGGCGCCGAGCCGGTGCAGATGAACGTCGCCCTCACCTCCTACCTGCTGAGCCTCGCGGTGTTCATCCCGGCCTCCGGCTGGATGGCAGACCGGTTCGGCACGCGCACCGTGTTCCGCGCCGCCATCGCGGTGTTCACCTTGGGCTCGATCCTGTGCGGGCGGGCCGACAGCCTGGGCTTCCTGGTCGCCTCGCGCGTGCTGCAGGGACTCGGCGGGGCGATGATGGTGCCGGTCGGGCGGCTGGTGCTGCTGCGGACGGCGCCGAAGCACGAACTGGTCGCGGCGATGGCGTGGCTCTCCATGCCGGCGATGATCGGCCCGGTGCTCGGGCCACCGATCGGCGGCCTGATCGTTACGTATTTCTCCTGGCGCTGGATCTTCGACATCAACGTGCCGATCGGGCTGCTCGGCATCGTGCTCGTCACGCTATTCGTCGAGGACGTGCGCGAGCCGGGCGCGGGCAAGCTCGATTTCCGCGGGCTGGTGCTCAGCGGTCTCGGGCTCTCGGCGCTGCTGTTCGGCCTCGAGACCGTCGGCCGTGGCGTGGTGGGGCCGACGCTGAGCTTCGGCATGATCGGTGTCGGGGTGCTGTCCTGGGTGCTCTATTGGTTGCACGCGCGCCACCACCCTCGCCCGCTGCTCGATTTCACCCTGGCCCGCGAGCCGACCTTCGCGGTGGGGGCATTCGCCGGCTCGCTGTTCCGCGTCGGCATCGGTGCCATTCCGTTCCTGCTGCCGATGATGTTCCAGCTCGGCTTCGGCGACACCGCGGCACAGAGCGGCGCCATCACCTTCGCGAGCTCCGCTGGGGCGCTGGTGATGAAGCCGGTGGCGCAGCGCGCGCTCCGCTGGTTCGGCTTTCGCGACACGCTGATCTGGAACGGCGTGCTGAGCGCCATCCTGCTTGCGGCCTGCGCCAGCTTCCGCCCGACCTGGCCGGCGGCGGCGATCTACGCCGTGCTGCTGGTCAGCGGCTTCTTCCGCTCGCTGCAGTTCACCGCCTACAACACGCTGGCCTATTCCGAAATCCCGCGCGCGCGGATGAGTGCGGCGACCAGCCTCTACAGCACGACGCAGCAGCTCTGTCAGGTCGTCGGCATCTCGATCGGCGCCGCCACCCTGGGGATCGCGATGCGGCTGCACGGCCACGACTCGCCGGAGCTCGGCGATTTCAGCGTGGCGTTCGTGGCGGTCGCGGTGGTCTCGCTGCTCGCCGCGCCGCTCTCGACGATGATGCCGCGCGGCGCGGGCGACGAGGTGGCCGGGCGGATCGCGCCGCAACGCTCTCAGAGCTAGGTTGGTCAGGGTTGAGACGGCCGCTCCAGGGCGCGCACCACCGCGACCGTATCGCCCAGGCTGTTCGCCATGTCGGTCGGGATCAGTACGGTGGTGCCGCGATCCTTGTTCATCTCGTAGAGCAGGTTCATCTGCCGCAGCTTCAGGGCCAGCGGGTTCTCCGCGTAGAGCGCGGCGGCCTCCAGCACCTGCTGGGCGATCGCCTGCTCGGCCGAGGCGAGGGTCACGCGCGCGGTCTTCTCGCGCTCGGCCTGCGCCTGGCGGCTCATCGCGTCCTGCAATTCGCGCGGGATCACCACGTCCTTGATCTCGACCGACACCACGCCGACCCCCCAGGTCGCGGTCTTCTCGCCGATCGTCTGGCGCAGCTGCTCGTCGGCGGCGCGGCGGTCCGACAGGATGCGCGAGAGG
>DATIMU010000013.1:0-4293 GCA_035475015.1 Acetobacteraceae bacterium | reverse complement strand
GTGGTATTGGGTGACGGCCCGGCCGGCGGTTTTCCCAATCTGCGCTTCGCCGTGCCCGCCGAGTTGCCCTCTCTCGTCCGCCTCCTGCGCCGCGAGCGGCCGCTCCGCGTCGAATTCCATCATCTCCTGGGCCACGCGCCGGACCTGATGGCGCTGCCGAACCTGCTCGGCGTGCCGTACCGGGTGAGCGTGCACGATTACGGCTGGTTCTGTCCGCGCCTCGTCCTGGTCGGCGGCAACGGCCGCTATTGCGGCGAGCCCGACGTGGTCGATTGCGAGACCTGCGTCGCCGATCACGGGCGATACATGGCGGAAGAGATGTCCGTCGCCGCCGTGCGGGCACGCTCGGCCCGGTTCCTTGCTGCCGCCGAGCGCGTCGAGGTGCCCTCGCGGGATGTCGCGGTTCGGTTGGCGCGATATTTCCCTGAGCTGGACCCCGCGATCATGCCGCTGGAGGCCGAGCCGGAGGCGGTGCCCGCACGACGACCGCCGCGGGGCGGTTCGCTGCGGGTCTGCGTCGTGGGCGCGATCGGCGTCGAGAAGGGCTATGACGTGCTGCTCGGCGCGGCCCGTGACGCGGCGCGGCGGCGGCTGCCGCTCGATTTCGTCGTGGTCGGCCACACCATCGACGATCAGCGCCTGCTCGCGACCGACCGGGTCTTCGTCACCGGACCGTACCGGCCTGACGAGGTCGAGACGCTGATCCGCGCGCAGGGCGCCGATCTCGCGCTGCTCCCCTCGGTCACGCCGGAGACCTGGTGCTTCACCCTCACCGAGGCGTGGCGAGCCGGGCTCGACGTCGCCGCGTTCGATTTCGGCGCGCAAGCCGAACGGATACGCCGCGCCGGCAGGGGCTGGCTGTTGCCGCCCGGCATCAATGCCGCGGCTCTGAACGACGCACTCCTTGCGATCCCGCAGCAGACCGGCCATGAATGGAGCGGCCAGGCTGCAACCTTCGATTGCGCCCTCATGCCGTCCTGACGTGCCGCCAATCCCGCGATCCCCAATCCCGCGATCCCCTGTCCAGCCACAGCGAGAAAGAATGTCCGAAGCCGCCACCGCGCTCCCGAAGGGCGCTCCGTCGGGCCCGCCAGCCGCCGCCGGGAATCCGGCCAACCGGGTAACCGAGCTCAAGGTGTCGGGTCATCTGATGACCCTGGAAACCGGCCTATTCTGCATCATGCAGGCGTCCCCGGCCGTGCCGGCGCGAAACGGCGCGGGGCTGCCTGGGGTGCGCATCTCCGCACCGCCCGGCGATACCCTCAACGCCGATGCGCTCCGCATCGCGACCTTCCGCGACGACGGCTGGCTCGCCGGACCAGACGACGCGGCGCTGGTCCGCGTCACCGCCCCGCAGGCGCAGATCCTGGTGACGATCTACCAGTCGCCGGGCCATGCGGCGGACGCGGCGCCCCGGCTGCAGGTGCTGCGGCTGAGCCCCGATCCCACCCAGGCGAGCCGGCCGGATGCTCCCGTCGTTGCACCGCCCGCGCCGAATTCCGACGCCACACCCGAGCTGGTGGCCCATATCGCCCGTACCGGCGACGTCGCGGTGAAGCTCGGCGACTGGGTTGGCGAGCGCGGCAGCAAGAACTGGATCGAGGGCTTCGGCATCGCGCCGCGCGAGGGCATGGCGCTCAGCGATATCGAGTATCAGGCGGTGCTGGGACGCGGCTGGCTGTCGCCGTGGATCGAGGGCGGCAAGTTCTGCGGCAGCCGCGGGATGGCGCTCCCCGTCCTCGGCCTGCGCGTCCGGCTGCGCGGCGCGGCGGCCGATCGCTACGACTGCCGCTACAGCGCGACCTTCGTGGACGGCACGGCATCCGGTCCCGTCTCCGGCGGAGAGGCCTGCGAGACCGACAACCTCGCACCGCTCGAGGCATTCCAGGTGGAATTGCGGCGGAAGGACGCAGCCGGCGAGCCGGCCCGGCGCCTCTCCGCACCGGAGCCCGGCCCGTCAGCCCCGCGCACCGCGCGCGTGCTGAAATCGGCCGGCCCGCCGCGGCGGATGCGCTAGTTCCCGCCGGCTTCCTTTCCCCTCGTTTTCATCCAAAGTCGCGAGCGCCCGTGTGCGGTTTCTCTTCATCCATCAGAATTTTCCCGGCCAGTTCCTGCACCTCGTCCGCCATTTGGTCGCGGCGCGGAAGCACGAGATCGTCTTCATCACCCAGCCGAACGCCAACGAGATCCCCGGCGTGCGCAAGGTGCCGTACCGCCGCCCGGACCCGCCGCCCGGGGACACGCATTGGACCGTCAAGGAGTTCGAGACCGCGTCGCGTCGCGCCGAGGCGGTGGCGCGGACCGCGGCCAGCCTGAAGGAGCTCGGCTTCCAGCCCGACATCATCATCGGCCATCACGGCTGGGGCGAGCTGCTGCACATCGGCGACGTGTGGCCGGGTGTTCCGATGCTCGGCTACTATGAATTCTTCTACCACACGGACGGGATCGACGTCGGCTTCGATCCGGAATTCCCCGCCAACCTCGCCGATTTTCCGCGCATCCGGGCGAAGAACGCGGTCAATCTGCTGGCCCTCAATCTCGGCGCGCACGGCCAGACGCCGACCGCGTGGCAGCTCTCCACCTATCCGGAATGGGCCTACGAGCAGATCACCCTGTTGCCGGAGGGCGTCAACCTCGAACTCTGCAAGCCCCAGCCCGAGCTACGGCGGGAGCCGTTGCGCATCGGCGAGACCGACATCGCGCCCGACGATAAGCTCGTCACCTATGTCGCCCGCGACCTCGAGCCTTATCGCGGCTTCCACGTCATGATGCGCGCGCTGCCGCATTTGCTGGGGGCCCGCAAGGATGTGCGGGTGGTGATGGTCGGCGGCGACGGCGTGAGCTATGGCGCCGCGCCGCACGGCACTACGTGGCGGGCGATCATGCAGAAGGAGATGGCGGGAAAATTCGATGCCGAGCGGGTGCTGTTCCCCGGCCGGATCGACTACCGCACCTATCTGCGCATGCTGCAGCGCTCGGACGCCCATGTCTATCTGACCTACCCGTTCGTCGCCTCCTGGTCGCTGCGGGAGGCCCTGGCCGGCGGCTGCGCGATCGTCGCCAGCGACACCGAGCCGGTGCGCGAGTTCATCCGGCACAACCGCAACGGCCTGCTCACCTCGTTCTTCGATGCCAGGGGGCTTGCCGATGCCGTGTTGTCGCTGTTGGAGGACGAGGTGCTCTCTCGCCGGCTGCGCGCCGGTGCGCGGCGCTACGCGGAGAAGAATCTCGGCATGGCGGAGTATATCGCCGGCTACGTCGACCTGATCGGCAGGCTCACCGGGCGGAGGGCGCGGAGAGTGGCGGCGCAGTAGGACGGGGATGCGCGAACGGCCCCGGGAAGCCCCCGGGGCCGTTCTTCAGCGTTCCGGCAGGCGCCGGGCCTAGTGCAGCCAGCCGGCCAGGATCGCCAGCAGCAGCAGCGCCACGATGTTGGTGATCTTGATCATCGGGTTCACCGCGGGGCCCGCCGTGTCCTTGTACGGGTCGCCCACCGTGTCGCCGGTGACCGCGGCCTTGTGCGCCTCGGAGCCCTTGCCGCCGTGGTTGCCTTCCTCGATGTACTTCTTGGCGTTGTCCCAGGCGCCGCCGCCCGAGGTCATCGAGATGGCGACGAACAGCCCGGTGACGATGGTGCCGAGCAGCATGGCGCCTAGCGCGGTGAACGCCGCCGTCCGCCCAGCGAAGCCGTCGATGATGAACCACAGGATGAACGGCGCCAGCACCGGCAGCAACGAGGGGATGATCATCTCCCGGATCGCCGCCTTGGTCAGCATGTCCACCGCGCGGCCGTATTCCGGCTTGGCGCGGCCTTCCATGATGCCGGGGATTTCCCGAAATTGGCGGCGCACCTCGACGACCACCGCGCCGGCGGCCCGGCCCACGGCGGTCATGCCCATCGCGCCGAACAGGTAGGGCAGCAGGCCGCCGATGAACAACCCGATCACCACGAACGGGTCCTCCAGCTGGAACTGCACGTTCAGCGTCGGGAAATAGTGCTTCAGATCCTGCGTGTAGGCGGCGAACAGCACCACCGAGGCAAGCCCGGCCGAGCAGATCGCGTAACCCTTGGTGACGGCCTTGGTGGTGTTGCCCACCGCGTCGAGCGCATCGGTGGTGACGCGCACCTCGCGCGGCAGGTCGGCCATCTCGGCGATGCCGCCGGCGTTGTCCGTCACCGGGCCGTAGGCGTCGAGGGCGACGATCATGCCGGCGAGCGCCAGCATGGTGGTGGCCGCGACCGCGATGCCGAACAGGCCGGCGCAGAGGAAGGCGACGATGATGCCGATGCTG
>DATIMU010000012.1:0-12705 GCA_035475015.1 Acetobacteraceae bacterium | reverse complement strand
TGGGTGCGCCTCGAGAGCCGCGCGGGTGCCACCAGCCTGCGCGCGCAGGTGACGGAGCGAGTCGCGCCGGGCGTCGTCTACACCACGTTCCACCATCCGACGACGCAGGCCAACGTGGTCACGACCGACTACTCGGACTGGGCGACCAACTGTCCGGAGTACAAGGTCACGGCGGTGCAGATCTCGCGCGCCAACGGCCCGACCGAGTGGCAGGAGAGCTACCGCGCGCATTCCGACGCAAGCCGGCGCATCCTCGCGGCAGAATGAGCGGCGCGCCGCCCTCCCACCTGTCCGTCTCCGTCGCGGCGTGGCGGGGAGACGGGGCGACGCGCGGCACCCGTGACATCCCCGAGGAAACCGCGATCGCGCTCACCTATGGACGCATGACCCATGCGGTGATGATGGCGACCCCCGCCGACCTCACGGATTTCGCCGTCGGCTTCAGCCTCGCCGAGCGGATCATCGCCTCCCCCTCGGAGATCGAGGAGCTGGAGGTCGTCGCGGGTGCGCAGGGGATCGAGCTGCGCATGGCGGTGGCCGGCGGGCGCATGGACGCTCTGCTACATCGCCGGCGTGTCCTGACCGGCGCCACCGGCTGTGGGCTGTGCGGCATGGAGAGCCTGGCGGAGGCCGCGCGCCCGCCGATCGTCGTGAGCAGCACGTTGCGCGTTGCGGCGGATCTGCTGGCCGGCGCGCCAATGGCGCTCGCGGAGCGGCAGTCGCTCAACGCCGCGACCCACGCGGTGCACGCGGCGGGGTTCTGGACCGCGGCCGAGGGGATCATGCTGGTGCGCGAGGATGTCGGGCGGCACAACGCGCTCGACAAGCTGGCGGGTGCGCTGGCTCGTCGGGGCATCGATGCGTCGCTTGGCGTCGTCGTGCTGACCAGTCGCGTGTCGGTCGAAATGGTGCAGAAGACGGCGGTGATCGGCTCGCCCGTCATCATGGCGGTCTCGGCGCCGACGGCGCTGGCGCTGCGCGTCGCGACGGAGGCCGGGATCAGCCTGATCGGGATCGCAAGGGGCGACGGCTTCGAGGTGTTCACACATCCCGAGCGGGTCGTGTTGGAGGCGCCGGTGCATGTCGGGTGACCGATTGGTGACGATGGCGAACCAGATCGGCCTGTTCTTCGCCCATCGCGGCGAGCGGGCGCCGGAACTGATCGCGGGGCATATCCGGCAATTCTGGGACCCGCGGATGCGCACCGCCATGCTGGCGCATTTCGCCGAGGGCGGCGCGGGGCTAGATCCGCTGCCCCGCGCGGCCTTGGCATTGCTGGCGCAAAGGGCGGAGACGCGGGATCAGGCGCCCCCGGCCGCCCCGCGATAATCACCCCGGCGCCTTAAAGCCGACACATCCCGGGACCATCTTCCGCTCGAGGAGGAAGCCCATCCGGGCTTTTCTCCGATGATTGCGGAGGTTTCTCATGACTTCGAGAGCACGTCTGCTGATGGCAGTGCCGATCGCCGCCGGATTGCTCGCGATGCCGATGGCGGCCCATGCCGACTGGCACGGGCGAGGCGGCTGGCATGGCGGTGGCGGCGGCTGGCATGGTGGCGGCTGGCATCGGGGCGGCTATGGCTACCGACCGCATTATGGCCCGGGGCCGGCCATCGCCGGTGCATTGCTCGGCCTCGGCGTCGGCGCCGTGGTCGCGGGCGCCCTGGCACCGCCGCCGGTGTATTACGCTCCACCGCCGCCGGTGTACTATGCACCGCCGCCCGTCTACTACGCGCCTCCGCCGGCCTACTATCCGCCGCCGGTCTATTACGGGCGCTGAGCCTCGGGACCGATACTGTCGTCACATCGCGGCGGACTTCAGTCCGCCGCCCCGCTACCGCCGGAGCCGCAGCGTCCAATCCCGCAGCCCGGTGAGGAGCGCCGTGATGAGTTCGCGGCTCTTCTCGTCGATCAGCCTGCCCTGGGCGTCGAAGCGCGTGCCGGCCGCGCCGATCATCACCTCGGGCTGGTTCAGCACCAGGCCGTTCATGAAAACGAAGCTCTGCCGCAGATGGTATTGCGCTCGCGCGGTGCCGAATGCGCCGATGCTGGCGCCCATCAACGCAATCGGCTTGCCGTTGAACGGCTGCTCCGGTGGGCGTGAGGCCCAGTCGATCGCGTTCTTCAGCACGCCGGGGATCGAATAGTTGTATTCCGGCGTCACGATCAGGAGTGCGTCGGCGGCCTTGATCCGCGCCCGGAAATCCTCGACCGCTTGTGGGAAGCCCTGCGCCCGCACGTCTTCGTTGTAGAGCGGGATCGGCGCGATATCGAAGATCTCCAGGGTCACGCCGGCGGGGGCGAGTTCCTTGGCGGCGCGGAGGGCGGCGGTGTTGTACGAGTCCCGCCGCAAGCTGCCGGAGACACCGAGGATTTTCACACTGGGCTGATCGCTCATGCCGTCGCTCCCTTGAGATGATCCCCACGCGCCGTGCCGCGTCAGGTTCCCGGAACGCGGGCTGGCCGGACCCTCGCGGGTCCGGCCAAACAGTCCGGGTGGCGACCGGCCGCGGTCAGACGGCTTCCTTGAGCTCCTTGGCGGGCCGGAACGCGATCTTCTTGCTCGCCTTGATCTTGATGGCCTCGCCGGTCGCGGGATTGCGCCCCATGCGGGCGGCGCGCTCACGGACCTGCAGGATGCCGAGACCGCCGATGCGGATGCGATCGCCGTTCTTGAGGTGCCCGACCACCAGCCCGACCAGATCCGACAGCACCGCGTCGGCCTGCCGCTTCGCCATCTCGTGATCCTCGGCGAGCTGCGCGGCCAGGTGCTTCAGGGTCACGGTCGCGGGAGCGGCGGCTGCCTTGGCGCCCCGGGCCGGAGCGGCTGACTTCGCCGCCGCAACCTTCGGGGCGGCCTTCTTGGGAGCCGCCGCCGTCTTCTTCGCCGGCGCGGGTTTCTTCGCCATGACTGTCGCCTCGCTATTCGAATCGGGGCTTCCCGCCCCTTGCTTCTACAGAATCACGCTTCCCGCCGCCGAACAAGAGATTCGATGCGTTTCTCAGGGCTTTCGATCAATTCGTGGCCGCCCCCGCCAATTCCCGCAGCGCCGCGATCACTGCCTCGGGCGCCTCCCGCGGCAGGAAGTGGCCGGCCAGCGGGATGACCTCGCGCCGGCGCAGGCGAGTGAAGCGCCGGACGTGGCCCTCGCTGTTGGCCGGAGGGTCGACCCCGTCGCAGGCGCCGTGCAGCACGACCGCCGGCACGGTGATCGGCGGCAGGCTGGCGAGGCGCTGCTCGATCGGCTCCAGCGCGGGATCGCCCGGGGCCGCGCGATGGCGGTGGCGATAGGACTGGATCACCACCCCGACGAAGTCGCGATTGTCGAAGCTCGCCGCGGTGCGCTCGAACTCCGCGTCGGTCACGTCGAGGTTGGGCGACCAGAGCCGCCAGAGCAGCCGGCAGAGCGCGCGGCGGTCCCGCGTCAGTCCGGCGCGACCTCGTTCCGTGTGAAAATACCATTGATACCAGTGCCGGTGCTCCTGTTCGGGAGCGGCGGGACGGCTCGATGCCGCGACGTCCTGGATGTTGTAGCCGTTGATCGACAGCAGCCCGCGCACCCGCTCGGGCCAGAGTGCGGCGACGATGCAGGCCGCACGGCCGCCCCAATCGTAGCCGGCGAGCAACGCGCGCGCGATGCCGAGCGCGTCCATGAAGGCCAGGAGATCCGCGCCGAGCGCCGCCTGCTGCCCCGAGCGGGGCGTCGCGGGATCGAGGAAGCGGGTCGCGCCATAGCCGCGCAGCCACGGCACCAGCACGCGATACCCCGCCCCGGCCAGCTCGGGCGCCACGCCATCCCAGGTTCGCGGATCGTCGGGGAATCCGTGAAGCAGGATCACCGGTTGACCGTCCGCCGGCCCGCTCTGCTCATAGGCGATCTCCAGCGTATCCGTCCGGATCAGGAACCGCTCCGCCGCCTCGGTCATCAGCTGTCCAATCTTGCCGTTCGACGAAACTATTGTGGTCGCCAAACGCCGACATGCACCAGGGGGCGGAAACCTATGTTCCTGCCTCGCGTTTCTGCGACGCTTGCCCGGAACACGGCGACACGACGCCAGGCCGAGGCAAGCCCGGACCACGCCCGCGGCGTGCCGCCTGCGGGTGGATCGAACCCTAGCGCGGAGTTGAACCAGCCGAATGGCCGGATTAGTTCTTGTGACTGGAGGGGCGGGCTTCATCGGTCGGCATGTGGTGCGCGCACTGCTCGAACGCGGCGACGCCGTGCGGGTGGTCGATAGCCTGATCGACCAGGTGCATCACGGCAGCGCCCCCGACCGCATCTTCGACGAGGTCGATTTCATTCACGGCGATGTGCGCGACGCGACGCTGATGGCGCGCGCGGTGCGCGGCGTCGACAAGGTCGTCCATCTCGCCGCCGAGGTCGGCGTGGGACAGAGCATGTACGCGATCGACCGCTACGTGTCGGTCAACGATCACGGCTCGGCGATGCTGTTCCAGGCGCTGATCGGCGACCCGGTCGAGCGTGTGGTTGTCGCGTCGTCCATGAGCATCTACGGCGAGGGCCTCTATCGCGGCGCGGCCGGGGCGCTGGTCGAGGATGCCGTGCGGCCCGCGCGGCGCCACGCGCGCACCGGCTGGGACCCCGCCGGACCGGACGGCGGACGTCTGACGCCGGTCGCCACGCCGGAATGGAAACGGCCCGAGCTCGCATCGGTCTATGCGATCACCAAATACGTGCAGGAGCGGCTCACGCTGACCGTCGCTCCGGCCTACGGTATGGAGGGCGTGGCACTCCGGCTGTTCAACGTCTACGGCCCGGGTCAGGCGCTCTCCAATCCCTATACCGGCGTGCTCGCGATCTTCGCGTCGCGTCTGCTGAACGGCGAGCGTCCGATGGTGTTCGAGGACGGCGAGCAGCGCCGCGACTTCGTGCATGTCGAGGATGTCGCGCGGGCCTTCCTGCTGGCGCTCGATCGGCGGGAGGCGGCGGGCGGGGTGTTCAACATCGGCAGCGGGCGCGACGTCAGCATCTGCGAAGTGGGTGACGCGATCGCCGCGGCGATGCGCAAGCCGGATCTGATCCCGGAGATCACCGGCGAGGCGCGGGTCGGCGACATTCGTCACTGCTTCGCCGACGTCTCGGCCGCGCGGAAGGCACTCGGCTTCGAGCCACGCCGCTGCTTCGAGGACAGCCTCGAGGAACTATCCGACTGGGTACGCCAGCAACGCGCGGTGGACCGGGTGGCCGAGGCACGACGCGAACTCCAGGAACGGGGCCTCGTGACATGAGCGCCGCCGACCGCGTGCTCATCACCGGCGGCGCCGGTTTCATCGGCAGCAATCTCGCCGACCGGCTGGCGAGCGCCGGGCACGACGTGCTGGTGTTCGACTCGCTGGCGCGTCCCGGCGTGGAGGAGAACCTGGCGTGGCTGCGCCGCCAGCATCCGCGGCGGATCGCCTCGATCATCGCCGACGTGCGGGATCGGGCCGCCATCGAGGATGCCGCCGCGCGCGCCAAGGCGGTGTTCCACATGGCGGCGCAGGTCGCCGTCACCACGAGCATGAGAGACCCGCGGCAGGATTTCGAGGTCAACCTGCTGGGCACGGTGAACCTGCTCGAAGCGCTGCGCCGCCGCGCCGATCCGCCACCGGCGATCTTCGCCAGCACCAACAAGGTGTACGGCGATCTCGACAACATCGCATTGGTCAGCGCCGGCGAGACCTACCAGCCGCGCGAGGCGAGCTTGCGCGAGCATGGTATCAGCGAGGATTGCCGGCTGAATTTCCACACGCCGTACGGCTGCTCGAAGGGGGCGGCGGATCAGTACGTGATCGACTATGGCCGCAGCTTCGGCATTCCGACGGCGGTGCTGCGCATGAGCTGCATCTACGGCCGCCGCCAGCGCGGCACCGAGGACCAGGGCTGGGTGGCGCATTTCCTGCTGCGGATGCTGCGCGACGAACCCATCACCATCTACGGCGACGGCCGGCAGGTGCGCGACATCCTGTGGATCGACGACGCGGTGGACGCCTATGTCGCGGCTTGGCAGAGGATCGGCGCGGCGCGCGGCCACGCCTTCAATCTCGGCGGCGGCCCGGCGAACGCGGTGAGCTTGCGGCAGGTGATCGCGCAGATCGAGCATGTGCTCGGCCGCCCTGCCGCGTTGAACTTCGAGGATTGGCGGCCGGGCGACCAGCGCTACTTCGTCGCCGATACGCGGCGTGCGCGCGCGGCGTTGGGCCTGCGGCCGGCGCGCGATTGGCGCAGCGGGCTGGCGCTGCTGGCCGACTGGTTCGGCGCCGAGCGCGGCGAGGTGCTGCGCGCCGAGGCGGCGCAATGAGGGTGGCGCTCGTCAACCCGCCCTGGAGCTTCGAGCACAGCATCTATTTCGGCTGCCGCGCGCCGCACCTGCCGCTCGAACTCGGCTACGCGCGGGCGCTGCTGGAGCGCGACGGCCACGCGGTTCTGATGCTCGACGGCCATCTGTTCGGGCAGGAGATGGCGGAGGTCGCAAGCGAGGTCGCGGCGTTCCGGCCCGACATGACGGTGATCCCGACCGCGCCGAGCTACCTGTTCTGGCGTTGCGCGCCGCCCGAGCTGCGCGTGCCGCGCGCGATGCTCGCCGCCCTCGACGGGCGCGGCGGCACCACGGTCGCCATCGGTCCGCACGGCTCGGCGACGCCTGGTGCCGCGCTGCGCAAGCTCGGCGTGGACGTCGTGGTGCGGGGCGAGTCCGAGGAGGTGCTCGCGGCACTCGCCTCCGGCGCGCCACCAGGGTCCGTGCCGGGGACGGCGGTGCTGCGTGACGGAGAGGCGAAGGTGAACGGTCCGCCACAGGCCGCGCGCTTCACCGACGCGCCGGCGCTGCGCTGGCCGGACGAATGGGTGCGTCGCCATCACCATCACCACCACCGCTTCGACACGACGCCGGATACGCCGGGCGCGGAGGTCGAGGCGTCGCGCGGCTGTCCGTATTCCTGTTCCTTCTGCGCCAAGATCGACTATCGCGACCGCTACCGCCGGCGAGATCTGGCACCACTGATGCGCGAGATCGACGGGCTGCGCGCACAGGGCGTGACCTATCTCTATTTCATCGACGAGATCTTTCTCCCGCAGCGCGCGCTGCTCGAGGCGTTGGTGCCGCGTGGAATGAAGTTCGGCGTGCAGACGCGGATCGACCTGTGGACGCCGGAGATGATCGCGCTGCTGGGGCGCGCGGGTTGCGTGTCGATCGAGGCGGGCGTCGAAAGCCTCACCGAGGATGGCCGCGCGGCACTCGACAAGAAATGCCGCAAGACCACCGACGAGCTCGCCGAGCTGCTGATCCTGGCGCGTCGCCACGTCGCGTTCGTGCAAGCCAACCTGCTGTCGGTGGCCGACGACGATCCCGCGCTGGTGCGCGCATGGCGCGAGCGTCTGTCGCGCCACGACGTCTGGGCGAACGACCCGGTGCCGCTGTTCCCGTATCCCAGCGCGCCCGACTACCGCCGGCTGTGGGGCGAGCCCGACGAGCTCGCGTGGGAGCGCGCGCATCGCCACTATCTCGCGCAGTTCGATCGTCTGAGCGACATCCAGGACGATGCGCCGCTGGCGCTGCGGGAGCTGGAAGCGGAATGCCTGTCCTGAACCCGCGCCGCGTGCTGCTCACCGCCGACGCGGTGGGCGGGGTGTGGCGCTATGCATTGGAGCTGGCGGAGGGGTTCGCGGGGCGTGGCATCGAGACGGTGCTCGCAGTGCTCGGTCCGGCGCCCAACGAGGTGCAGCGCGAGGAGGCGGGCGCGGTCACGCAGCTGATCGAGAGCGACCTGCCGCTCGACTGGACGGCGGAGAGCGAGCACGCGCTTGCCCGCGCGGCCCGGGAACTTTCTCTCCTCGCGTCACGTACCGGCGCGGCGTTGGTGCAGCTGCACGCGCCGGCTTTCGCGGGGCTGACGCGCTGGCCGGTGCCGGTCGTCTCGGTCGCGCATTCCTGTCTCGGCACCTGGTGGGATGCGGTGCGTGGCACCGATCCGCCGGATGATTTCGCCTGGCGCGTGGCGGCGACTGCGCACGGCTTGCGGGCCTCCGACGCGGTGATCGCGCCGAGCAACGCATTCGCCGCCGCGCTCCGCGCGATCTATGGCGACGACATCGCGATCACCGTCGTCCACAACGGCCGCCGCGCACCCCCCGAGACGCGCGCGAGCCGCGAGCGTGCGGTGCTCGCGGTCGGGCGATTGTGGGACGAGGGCAAAAACGTCGCGGCGCTGGACCGCGTGGCGGGCCGCTTGCACGCGCCGGTCTACGCCGCCGGGCCGACGGCCGGGCCGAATGGTGTCGCGTCCCGGTTCGAGAATCTGCGGTTGCTGGGCGAGCTCGACCAAGCGACGTTGCAGGCGCGCTATGCCGAAACGGCGGTCTTCGCGTCACCCGCGCTGTACGAGCCGTTCGGCCTCGGCGTGCTGGAGGCGGCGCAGTCCGGCATGGCGCTGGTGCTGTCGGACATTCCGACGTTCCGGGAATTGTGGGACGGTGCCGCGCTGTTCGTCGCGGCGCGAGCCGACGACGAATGGCTTCGCACCTTGACGCGGCTGCTCGCCGACCCCGCGATGATCGCGCGATACGGTGCGTTGGCGCGCGAGCGCGCACGAAACTACACGGTGGAGGCGATGATCGACCAAACCGCTGCGGTCCATCGCGCGGTGCTGCCGCCCCGCCGATTGGCGTCGGTCGCGTGATGCGCGTCGTCATCTTCACGCACTCGTTGGTGTCCTGCTGGAACCACGGCAACGCGCATTTCCTGCGCGGGGTCGCACGCGAGCTGCTGTCGCGCGGCGACGAAGTCCGCATGTTCGAGCCGGCGGATGGCTGGAGCCGCGCCAATCTGCTAGCCGATCACGGGTCCGCCGCGCTCGATCGTTTCGCGCGGGATTTTCCCGAGCTGTCATCGACGGCGTATGGCGCGGGGTTCGATCCGACCGAGGCGACGGATGGGGCCGATCTGGTGATCGTGCATGAATGGACCGATCCCGCGCTGGTCGCGGCACTGGGGCGAGAGCGCAAGCACGGTGGCCGCTTCACGCTGCTGTTTCACGACACGCATCATCGCGGCGTCAGCGATCCGGCCTCGCTCGAGGCGCTCGACCTGTCGGGCTATGATGGCGTGCTCGCCTTCGGCGCCTCGCTGGCTGAAGCGTATCGCCGGCTTGGATGGGGAGCGCGTGCCTTCGTGTGGCACGAGGCGGCCGACACAAGGCTGTTCCGCCCGCCGGCGCAAGAAGGCCTGCGAGCGGGTTTGGTCTGGATCGGCAACTGGGGAGATGGCGAACGCAGCGAGGAGTTGCGCCGCTTCCTGCTGGAACCCGCCGCACGGGCGGGGCTCTTGCTCGACGTGTACGGCGTGCGCTACCCGGCGGACGCGCTGGCCTCCCTGGAAAAGTTCGGCGCGCGCTATCACGGCTGGCTGCCCAACGCGCGCGCGCCGGAGGTGTTCGCGCGCCACATGGCGACGGTGCACGTACCGCGCCGCTACTACGCGAGCGCGCTGCCCGGCATTCCGACGATCCGCGTGTTCGAGGCGCTCGCCTGCGGCATTCCGCTGATCTGCGCGCCCTGGCAGGATTGCGAGGAATTGTTCCGACCCGGCCAGGACTACCTCGTGGCGAATGACGGAGACACCATGCACGACCATTTGCGGGAACTGACCCACGACCCCGGCCTTCGCGCCTCGCTGGCCGCCAGCGGACTGGAAACGATCCGCGCCCGGCATAGCTGCGCGCATCGCGTGGATGAGCTGTTGCGCATCGTCGCGACGCTGCGCGAGCCGGTGGCTGCCTGATGGACATCGCATTCTACGGATCAAGCCTGCTGTCGTCATACTGGAACGGCGCCGCGACGTATTATCGCGGCCTGCTCGGCGCGCTGGCGCGGCTCGGCCATCGCATCACCTTCTACGAGCCGGACGCCTTCGAGCGGCAGCAACATCGCGACATCGGGTCGCCCGACTGGGCGCGCGTCGTCGTCTATCAGCCGACGCCCGACGCACTCCGCAAGGTGATGGCGGAAGCGGCGCGCGCCGATGTGGTGGTCAAGGCGAGCGGCGTCGGCGTGTTCGACGACGAGTTGCTCACCGGCACCATCGCGGCGGCGGCACCGGGCGCGTTGCGCCTGTTCTGGGACGTCGACGCGCCGGCGACGCTCGCCGCGTTGCGCGCCGATCCCGCGCATCCGCTGCACGCGGCGCTGGATGATCTCGACATGGTGCTGACCTATGGCGGCGGGCCGCCGGTGGTCGCCGCCTATCGTGGCTTCGGCGCGCGGGAGTGCGTGCCGGTGTACAACGCGCTCGATCCCGAGACGCACCATCCGGCGCCGCCCGATCCCGCGTTCGCCGCCGATCTGTCGCTGCTGGCCAACCGGCTGCCGGACCGCGAGGCGCGGATCGGTGCTTTCCTGCTCGATCCCGCCGCCGCGCTGTCGGAGCGCCGCTTCCTGCTCGGCGGTTCGGGCTGGGGCGACAAAGCGATGCCGGCCAACGTTCGCGCCATCGGGCACGTACCGACGGCGGCGCACAACAGCTTCAATGCGTCGGCGCTCGCCGTGCTCAACGTGGCGCGCGACAGCATGGCGGAGGTCGGCTTCTCGCCGGCGACGCGGGTGTTCGAGGCGGCAGGCGCCGGGGCGTGCCTCATCACCGACGCATGGCAGGGGATCGAGCTGTTCCTCGAGCCCGGAGAGGAAATCCTGGTGGCGCGCGACGGCGCGGATGTCGCGGCGCATCTCGCCTCGCTGACACCCGAGCGGGCGCGGCGGATCGGTGCCCGCGCGCTGCGACGAGTGAGGCGGGACCACACCTACGCGCAACGCGCCGAGGCCGTGCATCATCTGCTGACCGAGGCGCTGGCGCGGAAGCGCGAGGCGGTCGCGGCATGAGGCCGCCGCTGCGCTTCGTGTTTCTCGGCCTGAGCCTCAGCTCGTCCTGGGGCAATGGCCACGCGACGACCTATCGCGCGCTGCTGCACGCGCTTGCTGCTCGTGGCCACGACATCCTGTTCCTGGAGCGCGAGCAGCCCTGGTATGCCGCGCAGCGCGACATGGCGCGGCCGGATTTCTGCACGCTGGCGTTCTACCGCGACGTCGCCGAACTGGATCGCTGGCGCAAGGAGATCGCGGCGGCCGACGCGGTGGTGATCGGCTCCTACGTCCCCGAGGGCGTCGCCGTCGCGGAATTGGTGCAGCGGGAAGCCGGCGGCGTGACGGCGTTCTACGACATCGACACGCCGGTCACGCTGGCAAAGCTCGCCGCGGGCGATCACGAATACCTCGCACCGGACGCCATCCCCGGTTTTGATCTGTATCTCTCCTTCACCGGCGGCCCGACCCTGCGCCGGCTGGAACGCCAGTTCGGCGCCCGCAGCGCGCACGCGCTGTACTGCTCGGTCGATCCGCGCCTCTACGCACCGGCCGAGGCGGCGCGGCGGTGGGATCTCGGCTATCTCGGCACCTACAGCCCCGATCGCCAGCCGGTGCTCGACCGGCTGCTGCTGGAGCCGGCGCGGCGCGCGCCGCATCGACGCTTCGTCGTCGCCGGGCCGCTCTATCCGCCCGGCATCGACTGGCCGCGCAACGTCGAGCGTATCGAGCATCTGCCGCCGGCGGAGCACGCGGCGTTCTATTCGAGCCTCGGCTGGACGCTCAACGTCACCCGCGCCGACATGGTGGCCGCCGGCCACAGCCCGAGCGTGCGGCTGTTCGAGGCGGCGTGCTGTGCGACCCCGATCATCTCCGATCCGTGGGACGGTCTCGACGCGCTGTTCCGGCCCAACCGGGAAATCGTCATCGCGCACGCCGCCGAGCAGGTTCTCGCCACCCTCGCCCTCCCCGAGCAGCGGCGCGCCGCGATCGGCCATGCAGGGCGCAAGCGCGTGCTCGCCGAGCACACCGCCGCGCATCGGGCGAGAGACCTCGAGCGCCTGGTCCTGGAGCGCGCGGCCCATCGCGCGGCGGCGGTCGCGTAGGCGCTCGCTACCCTGTTCCTCCCCGCCGGAATGCGCGACAAAAGGCGCGCCGGCTTCGGAGGAACGAGAATGGCACGCCATCTTAAGCAGGGCCGCGACGCCGCGGCGGTCGCCGAGGACGACGCGCGGGTCCGCGCGACGGTCGAGGGCATCCTGGCCGATATCGGCGCGCGGGGTGATGCGGCGGTGCGCGAACTGTCGGTGAAATTCGACGGCTGGGACCGGCGGGACTACCGGCTGACGGATGGCGAGATCCGCGACTGCCTCGCCGCGCTGACCGAGCGCGAGCTCGACGACATCCGCTTCGCCCAGGCGCAGGTGCGCAACTTCGCGCAAGCCCAGCGGGCGGCGCTGCGCGATGTCGAGATCGAGACGCTGCCGGGCGTCGTGCTCGGGCACAAGAACATCCCGGTGGGCTCGGTCGGCTCCTACGTGCCGGGCGGGAAGTATCCGATGGTGGCGTCGGCGCATATGTCGGTGGTGACCGCGAAGGTCGCCGGCGTCGACCGGATTTTTACCTGTGCCCCGCCGTATCAGGGCAAGCCCGCCGCCGCCATCGTTGCCGCGCAGCATCTCGCCGGCGCCGACGTGATCTATTGCCTCGGCGGCGTGCAGGCGGTCGGCGCGATGGCGCTCGGCACCGAGACGATCGACCGCGTGGACATGCTGGTCGGGCCGGGCAACGCCTATGTCGCGGAGGCCAAGCGGCAGCTCTACGGGCGCGTCGGCATCGACCTGTTCGCCGG
>DATIMU010000011.1:0-4105 GCA_035475015.1 Acetobacteraceae bacterium | reverse complement strand
GCATGATCTCGACGAAGCTGCGCAGCAATGTGTCGCCCGCCCAGAGCAGGAAGAACAGGATCACCACCACGGTAAAGAACTTGCCGAGGAAGGCGCGCGTGCCGTTGAGCACGCTCAGGCCGAGCCCGCCGAGCCCCGAGGACTGCTTTACCGTGACGGTCTGACCCTGCTGCTGCTGGCCGTCCTGCTGGCCGGCGGACGGCTCCATCAGGTGTTCCAGCTTCTGCGCGCCCTCCTGCACGTACCGGATCGGTCCCTGCAGCGGCCCGAGCTTCTGCTGCAGCTTGGGCAGCGCCTCGGGCGCGCGGCCGATCCAGCTCGAAGCGGGCAGCGACACGGCGGCGGCGAGCCCGCTGACCACGGCGAACAGCGCCAGGATCAGCAGCAGCGAGGCGAGCGCCGCCGGCAGCCGGAGCTTGACGCAGAGAAACCGCCGCGCCGGCTGCAGCAGCAGGTTCAGCACCACGGCGAGCACGATGGGCAGGATGATGTCCTGCGCGAGATACAGCGTGTACAGCACGCCGAGGATCGCCAGGACCAGCAGCGAGACCGAGCGCGTGTCGGCGCGCGTGTGCTCGACCTGCTCCTGCGCCTCCTCGGTGCGCCGGCTCACGTCGCGCTCGTCGTAGCCTGGGACAACTTCGTCGGTCATGGCGCGCTCAACGTCGTGCTCCGCGCCATCGTTCCGACCTCACGCCTTGGGCAGCCGCACGACGAACCGCGCGCCGAGCACGCGGCCCGAGGCGTCGCGTCGGTTCTCCGCGCTGATGCGCCCGTGCAGCGCCTCGACGATCTGCCGGCTGATCGACAGGCCGAGGCCGGAATGCTGGCCGAAACGCTCGCCCTGCGGGCGCTCCGAATAGAACCGGTCGAAAATATGTTCGAGCCGGTCCTCGGGGATGCCGGGACCGTCGTCCTCGACGCTGATCTCGACCACGCCGCCGGTCTCGCGCGCGCGCAGCCCGACGCGGCCGTGCGGCGGGCTGAACGAGTGGGCGTTGCCGATCAGGTTGCGCAGCACCTGCACCAGCCGATCCTCCACGGCCTGCACCACGAGCCCCGAGGCCGGCGCGTCGAGCACCACGACGGGATCGTCGTCGTCGCGGGTCGCGTCGTTGATCTCCTTCAATGTCGCCAGGATGGGTGCCACGTCCACCGGCTCGGTCGCGGCGCGCGACAGCTCGGCGTCGACCCGCGATGCGTCGCTGATGTCGCTGATGAGGCGATCGAGCCGGGTCACGTCGTCGGCGATGATGGCGAGCAGCCGCTTCTGCTGATTGGGGTCCTCGACCCGCCGCATCGTCTCGATCGCGCTGCGGATCGAGGAGAGCGGGTTCTTTATTTCATGGGCGACATCGGCGGCGAACCGCTCGATGGCATCCATCCTTGCCCACAGCGCGGCGGCCGAGGCCGACAGCGCGCTGGCCAGGGCGCCCACCTCGTCGCGGCGACGGACCAGCGGCTCCGGCACGGTGCCGGTGCGGCCCTTGCCCTCCCGCATCTGCGCCGCCACCCCGGCCAGCCGCAGGATCGGCCGCGCGATGGTCAGCGACAGATACCAGGACAGCAGCACGGTCAGCACCAGCGCCAGCGAGAACAGCCCGAGGATCGACATGCGCACCGTGAACAGGCTCTCGTCGACCTCGCGGGCCTCGCGGGTGAGCAGGATGATGCCGACCGTGTGGTGGTTGCGCTCCACCGGCTCGGCCACCGTGACGAGCAGCCGGTCCTCGCGGGTGCGACGGATATAGGGCGGCATCTCGCGGCTGTTGTCGGTGTTGGCGAGCCGCAGCTCCTCCTTCACGTCGGGCTGCCAGTCGAGCCCGGCGGCGGTCGGGGTGATGTCCACCACCAGCGGCTTCGGCGTGTCGTGCGGCAGGATGGAGAGCACCCGGTCATAGATCCAGCTCACCACCGCGAGCCACGGGCCGCGCGATGCCGCCGGCGGCAGCGGCTCGGTGGTGACGGCCCCGCTGGTGCCCTCGCGCACCCGGCTGTCGGCGACGATCTGGCCGTCCGGCGCGTAGAGCTTGGCCTCGGCGTTGGGCGTCGGCTCGGTTAGCCGGCGCAGCAGCGGCCGCGCCAGCTCGGGCACCAGCTTGGGATTGTCCGGCGTCTCGTCGTGCACGGCGCTCTCGCCGAGCGCGCCGGCGTAGATGCGCGCCTGCTCGCGCAGCGCCGAGACCTCGGCTTCCAGCAGGCCGTTCTGGTATTGATCGAGATAGAGTAGCGTCGCGACGAGCAGCGCCAGCGGCAGCGCGTTGACCAGCAGGATGCGGCGCAGCAGCGGCGAGACCAAGCGATAGCGCACCCGCCCAGTGCCTTGGCGGCGGTCCTCCGCGGCTCGCCCCCCTCCCCGTGCCTCCGTCTGCTTCGCAGCCGAAGCCCGCAAGGGGACGGGCCTTTCTTCTTCTTCTCCCTCTCGCTCTCCCCTTGCGGGAGAGGGTCGGGGTGAGGGGTGAGCGACCGTGTCGGGCACTCAGTGCTCCTTGTAGCGATAGCCGATACCGTAGAGCGTCTCGATGTGGTTGAAGCTGTCATCCACGCTGCGGAACTTCTTGCGCACCCGCTTGACGTGGCTGTCGATGGTGCGGTCGTCCACGTAGATGTTCTCGCCATACGCCGCGTCGATCAGCTGATCGCGGGACTTCACCATGCCGGGCCGCGCCGCCAGCGCCTTGACCAGCAGGAATTCCGTCACCGTGAGCTGGATGTCCTCGCCACGCCAGGTGCACTGGTGCTTGGTCTCGTCGAGCACCAGGTCGCCGCGTGACATCACCCCGCTCGGCGCGGCCCCCGAGCCCTCGGCGCGGCTCGACTCGTTGCGCCGCAGCAGGGCGCGGATGCGCTCGAGCAGCAGCCGCTGGCTGAACGGCTTGGTGATGTAGTCGTCGGCGCCGAGCCGGAGCCCCATCAGCTCGTCGACCTCCTCGTCCTTGCTGGTGAGGAAGATCACCGGCATCGTGCTGCGCTGGCGCAGCCGCTGCAGCAATTCCATCCCGTCCATGCGCGGCATCTTGATGTCGAGCACCGCGAGGTCCACCGGGCGGACGTTGAGCTCGCGGAGCGCGCTCTCGCCGTCCGTGTAGCTGCGCACCTGGTAGCCCTCCTGCTCCAGGGTCATGGCGACCGAGGTCAGGATGTTGCGGTCGTCGTCCACCAGGGCGATGGTCTGCTTCATCGGAGGTTCTTTCGCTGAGGCTGGCGCCGATTCCGGCGCAGGATCGCGTGTGGGCGTCGTGTTCATGGTCCCGCTCCGTGCCTGAACGCGCGGAGCATGGCTTCGGATTGTGGCGCATTGCGGACGGGAGATGAACGCACCATGGCAGAGGACAGCCCCGGCTTCCAGGCCCGCCGCCTGCTGCGCGCCGCCCGCGCGGGCACGCTCGCCACCACCGGGCCGGGCGGGCAGCCCTTCGCCTCGCTCGTCACGCCGGCGACGGCGCCCGATCTGTCTCCCCTGTTGCTGCTGTCCTCGCTCTCGGAGCACACCCGCCATCTGCGCGCCGACCCGCGCTGCGCGCTCATGGTCGCGGGAGCGCCGGCGAGCGCCAACCCGCAAACCGCGCCCCGCGTCACGATCACCGGCACGGCGGAGCCCATCGAGGACGCCGCGCTCAAGGCGCGTTGGCTCGCCATCCATCCCTACGCCGCCCTGTACGCCGATTTCGCCGATTTCTCCCTCTGGCGCCTCCGCCCGGCCGCGGCGCTGCTAGTGGGCGGCTTCGCCCGCGCGACCCGCCTGCGCGCGGCGGACCTGCTGCCCGAGCCGGATGCCGTGGCGGCGCTGCTCGCCGCCGAGGCGGGGATCATCGCCCATTGCAACGCCGACCACGCGGACGCGATGGCCCTGCTCGCCGGCGGCGCAGCGGGGCCATGGCGGATGGTGGCGGCGGACGTGGACGGCTGCGATCTCGCGCCGGCCGACCCCGAGGCGGGTCCGGTGCATCGCATCGCGTGGTCGGCACCCGTCGCCTCGCCCGAGGCGGTGCGCGGCGAGCTCGTCCGCCTCCTGCATCGCGCACGTTCTGGCTGAGCTGACCACAGCGTGGCTGGACCGCGCCACCCGGCTCGCCGTAAGTTCGACGTCAAATCTAATTCGCCG
>DATIMU010000010.1:0-2978 GCA_035475015.1 Acetobacteraceae bacterium | reverse complement strand
CCGATGAAGTTGCTGCCGAGGATGACGGGGGGGGGCGCTGCCCGTAGCGATCGGCGCAGCGTCGAAGCCGAACGTACGGCCGTCGCCCAATGTTGCCGTGCGTCGCATCACGTCCAGCCGGTGCAGTTCGGCCGCGACACGCTCGATGTGCTGCTCGGCGCCATCCGGCGCGCCGGGGCTGCTGCGGCTCTTGCGGCTGATCGGGCGGGGCAACCTCGTCTGGCCGAACCTGGTCGAGCGCCTGCTGCGCGATCTCGCGACCTACCTGCGCCAGCCCGCGCCGGACGAGACGCTGACCGAGGCGGCGGCGTGGTTCACCGCGAACGACCTGCCCGACCTCGGGCCGAGCGGCGCCCATGCGGGAGAGTGACCGGTCCTGGAGCCCCGAGACGTTCGACCGGATCTACGCGGCCGATGCGGACCCGTGGAAATTCACCACCAGCCGGTACGAGCGGAAAAAAAACGCCGCCACGCTCGCGGCCTTGGGCGACCGACGCTTCGCCGCATTGGAAATCGGCTGCTCGATCGGCGTGTCCACCCGCCTGCTGGCGTGGCGCTGCGAGGCGCTGCTGGCGGTGGACGTCGCCGAAGCGGCGCTGGCGGACGCGCGGCGGCGCTGCGCCGGGCTGCCCGGCGTGCGCATCAAGCGCCGGCAGGTGCCGGGCGAATGACCGGACCGCGCGTTCGACCTGATCGTGCTGTCGGAGGTGCTGTAACTTCCTAGGCACCGGTGACATCACACGCACTGCCCGGCTGGTGGCGGCAAGCCTGCGTCCGGGCGGGCGGGCGTTTGCTGGTGAACTGGACCGGGCCGACCGACACGCCTTGTACCGGCGATGCGGTGGCGGAATTGTTCATCGCCACGGCCAGAGGCGACTTGCGTTCGCTGACGCCGGCCCGCTCGGACTCGCCCTAAGTCGCACCCGCCAGTGCGAGCGAAGCGCGGCAATCCATCATGCCCGGAGGCGGGCGGCCGCCGTGGATTGCCGCGTCGCTTGGCTCCTCGCAATGACGAGATTCTGTCAGGGCGCGGGTTCGACCTCCATCCACGCATCGGTTTCGTAGTCGAAATAGCGGCGAACGGCGGTGCCGTCCCAGTGATATTTCAGATGCTTTGCCTGCACGGGAAGGCCGACCGCCGAGGGTCGGAACAGCGCGACGCATCGGCCCGCCACGCGGCGCACGCTGGGATAGTGCAGTCCCGTGCTGCCGGCTTCGCGCAAGGCGTACGCGAAGGCCTGGCTCGCCGTGTAGTCGAGCGGATCGAGCAGACGGCGGCGATCGGTGCCGTCGAGCTGTTCCACGTCGTGCAGCTCGGCGTCGATGCGCCCGACGATGACGCGCATGTCCTCGTAGCGCGGACCATCCGACGAGTCGGCGGCGAAGCGCGCGAAATGGTAGGCGGTCTCGGCGATCGCGGTCGGCAGGTCGGAGGCCGCGTAGTAGGCGCCATGCGTCGCGTCCGAGAAGCGTCCGCCCTTGGGGTTGAGGTGGGTGAACGGCGCCATGACGTAGCTCGCTCCCGGGCCGCTGATCCGCTCCTCGGCGGGAACCAGGCGGATGTCGCCGACCTCGTCGCGCACGCGCGGGTTGGTCAGCATCTCGGCGGCGATCAGCGCCTCCCATACCGCCGGATCGGGCGACACGCGCTCATAGAGGTCGATCGGCGGGTATCGGGAGGCGATGATCCGGGTCGCGGCCGGCCACTCGACCCGCTTGAGCGGCGGCGTCAGGACCAAGGGCCGCGCGCGGCGTCGAGATACTGGCGCACCGCCGCGAGGTCCGTGACGTCGCCGGCGCTCATGCGTTCGAGCGGCGTCTGGCTGCCGAAATGCCGGTTGGGCCGGCGTACCCAGCCGTCCGCCTGGGTGTGGTCGGCATAGAGGATCTGCAGGGCTTTCCAGATGCCGCTGACATAGCCGATGCGCCGGATGACATCGAGCGGCACGGCGCCGACCTCGCCCGCGCGCCATTTGTAGAAGGTACGCTCGGCGGGCTGGCCGAGGATGGCGCGGGCTTCGACGCCATCCGCGCGCCATAGCTCCATGATCCGGAAGAAGCCACGCAGGGCGTCGCGGGCCTGATCGCGGCTGAGGGGCGGTTCGGCGGGACGAGCTCCTGCCAGGGCCGGCACTTGCGCCTCCAAGTTGCTGCCGATAGGCAGGATATGGGGCTAAGCCGCCTGTAGGCAAGGAAATTTGCTTCGGATCACCCTGCCCGGCTTTCGCCGGGCACGATGACGTGCCGGGCTAGCGTGGCCTCCGCCGCGACCTCTAGGCCAGCCCGAGCTTGGGGCGCACCCAGGCGGCGAGTTGCTGGATCGCCTGGTCCGCCTCGGGCGCGATGCCGGCCAAGAAGTGGAAGACGTGCTGCATCTCGGGATGCTCGTCGAGCTTCACCTCGCC
Source organism: Acetobacteraceae bacterium (assembly GCA_035475015.1). Taxonomy (GTDB): domain Bacteria; phylum Pseudomonadota; class Alphaproteobacteria; order Acetobacterales; family Acetobacteraceae; genus JAFKFI01. Next base: position 573 of record DATIMU010000010.1, on the reverse strand, counting down.
GCCCGCGCGGCGCAGCGCCTCGGCGAGCGCGCGGCTGTCGTCGAGCAAGGTCTCGTAGCTGCCGACCTGGATGTAGACCGGCGGCAGCCCGCGCAGATCGCCATGCAGCGGGTTGGCGTGCGGGTGGCGCCGGTCGCCGCCCTCGCCGAGGAAGGCGGCCGACATGCCCTGGATGATTTCGCGCGTAACCAGCACGTCGCGCTCCTTGTTGCTGTCGAACGTGGCACCGGTTGCGTCCATGTCGAGCCACGGCGAGAGCGGCATGGAGGCGGCGGGCAGCGGCAGGGTCTCGTCGCGCAGCCGCAGCATGGTGGTGATGGCCAATCCGCCGCCGGCCGAATCGCCTGTGAGCGCGATGTGGTTGGGCGTGATGCCCTGGTCGAGCAGCCATCGATAGGCTTTTACCATGTCGGCCACCGGTCCCGGATGCACGTTCTCCGGCGCGCGGCCGTAATGCACGATGAGCGCGCGGCAGCCGATCGCCTTGGCGAAATGGCCGTAGATCTTGCGATGCGTGTACATCGAGCCGGTGACGTAGCCGCCGCCGTGAGAGCACAACAACACGCGGTCCGC
>DATIMU010000009.1:0-7625 GCA_035475015.1 Acetobacteraceae bacterium | reverse complement strand
TCGCGGGGGCCGATCTCGACGTGATCGGCATCGTGCTGCTGATCGGCGTCGTGAAGAAGAATGCCATCATGATGATCGACTTCGCGCTGCAGGCCGAGCGCGAGGAGGAAGGCGCCTCGTGACGCGATCCACCAGGCCTGCCTGCTGCGCTTCCGGCCGATCCTGATGACGACGATCGCGGCGCTGCTCGGCGCGCTGCCGCTGATGCTCGGCACCGGAACCGGCTCGGAGCTGCGCCGGCCGCTCGGCATCGCCATCGTCGGCGGCCTCATCGTCAGCCAGATGCTGACGCTGTTCACCACGCCGGTGATCTACCTCGCCTTCGACCGCATCGCGCGCCGCTTCGGCGAGAGCAAGACCGCGGCGCCGCCGTGAACATCGCCGCCCCGTTCATGGCGCGCCCCGTCGCCACCACCTTGCTGACCATCGGCATCGCGCTCGCCGGCATCTTCGCCTATGCGAAGCTGCCGGCGGCGCCGCTGCCGCCAGCTCTACGATTCCGCCGACACCGTGCTGATGCAGAAGCTGTCGCAGCTTCCCGGCATCGGCGAGGTGATCGTGAGCGGGGCGGCGCTGCCGGCGGTGCGCGTCGAGCTCAATCCCGGCGCGCTGTTCAAACGGCATCGGGCTCGAGGACATCCGCGCGGCCCTCGCCTCGGCCAACGCCAACAGCCCGAAAGGCGCGATCGAGGAGGGCGAGCGGCACTTCCAGCCCTACACCAACGACCAGGCGAGCAAAGCGGAAGAGTACAAGCCGCTGGTCGTGGCGTACTGCAACAACGCGGCGGTGCGGCTGTCGGACGTGGCGGACGTGCAGGATTCGGTCGAGGATTTGCGCAATCTCGGGCTCGCCAACGGCAAGGGCGCGGTGCTGGTCATCCTCTACCGCCAGCCGGGTGCGAACATCATCCAGACGGTGGACGGCGTGGAATCGGTGTTGCCGGAACTGCGGGCGGCGCTGCCGGGCGACGTCGAGATCATGCTCGCCTCCGACCGCAGCACCACGATCCGCGGCTCGCTGCTCGACACCCAGCGCACCTTGCTGATCGCGGTGGGCCTGGTGATCCTCGTGGTGTTCGCCTTCCTGCGCAACGCGCGCGCCACGCTGATCCCCTCGGTCGCGGTGCCGATCTCCATCCTCGGCACGTTCGGGGCGATGTACCTGCTCGGCTACAGCCTGGACAATCTCTCGTTGATGGCATTGACGATCTCCACCGGCTTCGTGGTGGACGACGCGATCGTCGTGCCGGAGAACGTCTCGCGGCACATGGAGGCCGGGATGCCGCGGATGCAGGCGGCGCTGCTCGGCGCGCGGGAGGTCGGCTTCACCGTGCTGACCATCAGCCTGTCGCTGGTCGCGGTGTTCCTGCCGATCCTGCTGATGGGCGGCATCGTCGGGCCGCTGTTCCGCGAGTTTGCGGTCACGCTGTCGATGTCGATCCTGGTCTCGCTCGTCATCTCGCTGACCACCACGCCGATGCTATGCTCGCGGCGTGTTGCCCGGTGCGAAATGGCTGAATGCGGCGAGCGGCACCATCGTCTCCATCATCGTGCTGTCGGAGGCGCCGGTGGAGGCGGAGGCCTCAACAGCGAGCCGATCCTCATCGCCGCCGCACTCGCCGCCGTCTACATCGTGCTCGGCGTGCTCTACGAGAGCTACGTCCACCCGATCACGATCCTCTCGACGCTGCCCTCGGCCGGGGTCGGCGCGGTGCTGGCGCTGCTGCTGTTCAAGGCGGAATTCAGCATCATCGCGCTGATCGGCGTGATCCTGCTGATCGGCATCGTCAAGAAGAACGCCATCATGATGATCGACTTCGCCTTGCAGGCCGAGCGGCAGGGCGGCATGAGCACGCTCGACGCCATCCGCCAGGCCTGCCTGATGCGCTTCCGGCCGATCATGATGACGACGTTCGCCGCGACGCTCGGCGCGGTGCCGCTGGCGATCGGCGTCGGCGAGGGCTCGGAGCCGCGCCAGCCGCTCGGCATCTCCATCGTCGGCGGCTGCTGGTCAGCCAGGTGCTGACGCTCTACACGACGCCCGTCGTCTACCTCTATCTCGACCGCTTCCGGCTATGGGCCAAGCAGCAATGGCGCCGGCTGTTGCCTGACCTGCCCCCGGGCGAGGTTCCGGAGCCCGGCGAGTGAGCCGCCTCGCGCGCGCTTGGCGCCGCTGCGCTCGCTGCGCTGTCGGGCTGCATGGTCGGCCCCGACTACAAGCGGCCGGACGCCGCCGGTGCCGATCGTCTACAAGGAGCTGAACGGCTGGAAGCCGGCGACGCCGATGGACGCGATCGACCGTGGCGCGTGGTGGTCGGTCTACCGCGGTCCGGTGCTCGACGGGCTGGAGCGGCAGGTGGTCATCTCCAACCAGACGGTGCGCGAGGCCGAGGCCGCCTATCGCGCCGCGGCGGCGGAGGTGAAGGTCGCGCGCGCCAACCTCTTTCCGGTACTCGAGAACAACGGCGGCGTGACGCGATCGAGCGGCGGCGGCGGTAGTGTTTCGAGTTCCGGCTCGGGCGGCGCCGTCATACCGTCGGTAACCATTCCAAGCGGAACGACCAGCGGCGGGAGCAGCTTCGGCGACGGCAGCAGCACCAGCTACAGCGCGCAAGCGATCGAGAGCGGCGCGGCGGCGGGGCAGGTCAGTGCCGCGGATCTGGTCAACGCGCAGCTCTCGGCACAGGTCGCGGTCGCGACCGACTATTTCGAGCTGCGCGGCTCCGACGCGCTGCAGCGGCTGCTGGAACAGACGGTGACGGAGTACGAGCGGTCGCTCAGGATCACCCAGAACCAATACAATGCCGGCACCGCGGCGCGCTCCGACGTGATTATCGCGCAGACGCAGCTCGAGACGACGCGGGCGCAGGCGATCAACGTCGGCGTCGCCCGCGCGCAATTCGAGCACGCGATCGCCGTGCTGATCGGCCGCCCGCCGGCCGAACTCACGCTGCCGGCGGCCTCGCTCGCCGAAGACGTTCCGGTGCTGCCGCCGAGCCTGCCCTCGACCCTGCTCGAACGCCGCCCCGACATCGCCGCCGCCGAGCGCGCCATGGAGGATGAGAACGCGCTGATCGGCGTGCAGGTCGCGGCCTATTACCCCGACATCAGCCTCTCGGCGCTGTACGGCTATGTCGGCAGCCCGCTCGGTTCGCTGATCCAGGCGAGCAACCGCGTGTGGTCGCTGGGCGCCGCCGCCAGCGAGACGCTGTTCGAGGGCGGCGCGCGTCCCGCCGCGGTCGCCGCCGCGCGCGCGACCTACGACCAGAGCGTCGCGACCTACCGCCAGACCGTGCTCATCGCCTTCCAGCAGGTCGAGGATGCGCTCTCGACCTTGCGCATATTGCAGCAGCAGGCCGTGGTGCAGGACAACGCGGTGCGGCTGGCACGCCAGGCGGTGCAGATCGCACTGAACGAATATCGCGCCGGCACCGTCGCCTATACCACGGTCGTCACCGACCAGGCGACGGCGCTGGCCGATGAGCAGGCCGCACTCAGCTTCCAGTCGCAGCGCTTGCCAGCGAGTGCGGCGCTGATCGGCGCGCTGGGCGGCGGCTGGTCCGCGTCGGAGCTGCCAAGCAAGGGCTCCTTCCAGCACTGAAAGGCGCATCGTCTGTGGCGGCGAGTTCTCAGGATCTTTTCCGATGTCGGTGAGCGGCCTGTTTCGCCCGGTTGCCGCAGATGCTCATGCTGCACCATCGGCGGACCCGCCCGCGCGTGTGGTCCGCGAACATCAGCGTGCAGGTTGGCCCCTCGCATCGTTTCACGTCGCGGAAATCCTCCTCGCAGACGAACTTGGCCATCGCCTCGCCGATCGGCAGGAGCACGGATTCCGGTGAGCGCCATCGCCGCATCGCCTGCACCGCCATGCCGACCTGGCTCGCCTGCCCGTGCATCACGATCTGGCTGAACCGCTCGTCGCGTTCGAGCAATCGGTTGAGCGGCCCGAGGTCGCCGAGGTCTCCGGCCGCGAGCGGTCGCCCCTTGTGTTCACCGACAAATCCCCTGAACCACTCGCGCAGTGATCGCGCCTGAACGGCGACGCCATCGAATTCGCCCGGCATCGCCTGCTCCCGGAGCCGCTCGAGCACCGACGCCGACACAAGACGCGCCTGCTCCAGCCACGCCAGCAGCCCTTCTCCGTCGTCGATCCAGTCGACCGGCTCGTCGACCGGCGTCGCGACGGAATTCAGGAAGTCCAACGCAAGCGCATCGGCAATGAACATGGCGGGGGGGCGGCCGTCGGCCATCCGGACTGCCTCTCGAAACCGTGTCGCCGTCACCTCCAGGTAACCGCCGGCACCCAGGTTGACAGGTTAGGTTGGCCGATCCTAGCGTAACCCCGTCGCCACCTTAGAGCGGTTATGCTCCCGCCGGCCAAGGGGTGATCGCCAGGGCGGGGAAGCCACGGAGGGACCGGGGATGGGCGGAACGAATGCAAGCGTGGTGCTCGCTCACGGCGCGTGGGCCGACGGATCGAGCTGGAGCCGGGTGATCGCCGCGTTGCGTGCCGCCGGCGTCGGCGCGGTCGCCGCGCCCCTGCCCCTCACCTCCCTGGCCGACGACGTGGCGGCGCTCGATCGCGCGCTGGAGCGCGTCGACGGCCCCGTCGTGCTCGCGGGACATGCCTATGCGGGTGCCGTCATCGGCGGCACACGCTGCGAAAAGATCCGCACGCTCGTCTACGTGGCGGCGCTGGCTCCCGACGAGGGCGAGACGGTCGCCGGCGTGTTCTATCGCGCCGAGCCGCATCCCGCGGCGCCAAGACTGGCTCCCGACAGCCACGGCTTGATCTGGCTTCCCGCCGACGCGTTCGCGGCGGCCTTCGCGCACCATGCGTCCGCCGAGGAGCTGGCGCTGCTCGCCGCCGTCCAGCGACCGATCGCGGTGCCGTGCATCAGCGTGAAGGTCGGCCGGCCGCTTTGGAGGGACCGGCCGAGCTGGTTCCTCATCGCCGACCAGGATCGCATGATCCCGCCGGAGACGCAGCGCTTCATGGCGGCGAGAATGAACGCGCGGGTGCGCTCGCATCCGGTCGATCACGCACCGATCGTGACGGCACCCGGCGTGGTCACGGAGCTGATCCTGGACGCTCTCCGCGAGACTGCGAGCCGATGAGATCAGCCGCCACGTAACCCTGTCGGGACTTTCAAAGCGGTCATCCGCCCAAGGAGACATGCCATGTCCGTCGTGAAATATCGTTCGGCCGAGGTCGACGGCCTGAGGGTTTTCTACCGCGAGGCCGGCCGCCCCGAGGCGCCCGCGCTGCTGCTGCTCCACGGCTTTCCCAGCGCCGGCCACATGTTCCGCGACCTCATCCCGCTCCTGGCCGATCGCTTCCACATCGTGGCACCCGATTTTCCGGGCTTCGGCCAGTCCGACATGCCCTCACGCGCCACGTTCGCCTACACGTTCGACCATATCGCCGACGTCATCGACCGCTTCACCGAGGTGGTCGGGCTGCGGCGTTTTGCCATGTACGTGTTCGATTACGGGGCGCCGACGGGCTTCCGGATCGCCGCCCGGCATCCGGGTCGCATCGCCGCGATCATCTCGCAGAACGGCAACGCCTACGAAGAGGGCCTGAGCGACGGCTGGAACCCCATCCGCGCCTATTGGCGGGAGCCGTCGCAAGCCAATCGCGAGGCGCTTCGTGCGCTGCTCAAGCCCGAGGCGACGCGCTGGCAGTACACCCACGGCGTGGCCGACGAGACGATGGTTTCGCCCGACGGCCAATCGCTCGACAATTTCTACCTGGCACGGCCCGGCGCCGACGAGATCCAGCTCGATCTGCTGGGTGACTACAAGAGCAATGTCGCGCTCTACCCAAGTTTTCACAGCTATTTCCGCACCCACAAGCCGCCGTTGCTTGCCGTGTGGGGCAAGAACGACCCGTTCTTCGTCCCGCCCGGCGCCGAGGCGTTCAAGCGCGACATCCCGCAAGCGGTCGTCCGGTTCCTCGATACCGGTCACTTCGCCCTGGAGACCCACGCCGTCGAGATCGCCGCGGCAATCCGCGAATTCCTCGCCTGACACCTTCTTCGGAGTGCCCGCCATGGACACATCCCAATCGGTCGCGATCGTCACCGGTGCCAGCCAGGGCATCGGCCGTGCGACCGCCATCCGTCTCGCGCGGGACTTCTCCGCGATCACGCTGGCCGCGCGCGGCCGGCAGAACCTGGAGGAGACGGCCGCGGCCGTGCGGGCCGCCGGTGCCGAACCGCTCGTCATCGAGCTCGATCTTGCCGCGGTGGCGGCGTCGCGGCAGATCGTCGATCAGACGCTCGCCAGGTTCGGCCGCATCGACGCGCTCCTGAACATCGCGGGCGCGGTGCCGCAGGTCGACCTCTTCGAGATGACCGATGAGCAGTGGGAGGCCGGCACGAACCTCAAGCTGCACGGCGCACGCCGCCTGGCGATCGCGGCGTGGCCGGCACTCAAGGAGACCAAGGGCGCCGTCGTCTTCATGTCGGGCAACTCGGCACTGTTTCCGAAGGCCGGGTATGCGGCGGTCGGCACGATCAACGCGGCGATCGTGGCCCTCGCCAAGGCTTTCTCGGATCGCGGCATCACCGACGGCGTGCAGGTCAACAGCGTGCTGCCCGGCCCCGTGATGACCGGCCGCCGCCGCTCCTACCTCGTCCATTGGGCGGAGATCCACGGCATGTCGGTCGAGGAGGCGACCGCGAAGTTCCCGAAGGACGCCGGCATCGCGCGCTACGGCGAGCCGGAGGAGATCGCCGGGCTGATGGCGTTCCTCGTATCACCGGGCGCCCGCTGGCTGACAGGCACGACGCTGCGCATGGATGGCGGCGAAGTGAAGTCGGTTTGAGCCGGCGGCGGCCCGACCCGAGCGACCCGGCGTTGCCAGTAAGGAGGCGGACTGAAGTCCGCCCTACAAACCGCAGCGCAACGGCATAACGACGCATCGGCGTAGGGCGGACTTCAGTCCGCCATCCCACAAATACGAGCGAACCCGCAGCGGCGGCGTCAGTCAGGAAAAGGCGGCAAGCAAGGCGTCGGCTCCCACTGCCCGTCGACCAGGCGCAGCGGCGGGGGACCCGCGGGGCGCGCGGTCGGCGCACCCCTCGCCGGCTTGACCCGGGCCACGACCGGCGGCTTCGCCCGGGCTAGCCTGGGCTTGCGCGGCCGGGGCGGCAGGCGCAGCACCGCCGGCAGCGGCCGGGGCGAGAGCTTGCGCCACAATGGCCGCAAGATCCGTCCGGCCTGCGGCGAGGCGGCGAGCAGCGCCCGCATCTCGGGATCGTCGAGCAGCGCCTGCAGCATCTCGTCAAGCCCCATCCGGAACACGGTCAGCAGCACCGGCCCCGGCGGAATACCCGACGGTCGGGGCTCCGCCCTCGGCCGCTCGACCGCCACCCGGTCAGACACCGGCCGGCGCGCGCGCGGTGCCGCGGGCAGCGTGCCGGCGGCGAAGCGCGCATGGAGCGCGGCGAGCCGCCGCTGGACACCCGTGAGATAGTGCCCGAGCGGCAGGATAAGCGGCGCCACCTCGTGTCGCCACAGCATGATCCCGCCGATGGTCAGCTTGATGTGGTTGATGAAGAGGACGAAGCGGGGCATCAGGCTGGTTGGGGAGGAGAGGACGACGGAGGACATGTGCG
>DATIMU010000008.1:0-7897 GCA_035475015.1 Acetobacteraceae bacterium | reverse complement strand
ATCAACAGCGCCGCCCGGAGAGCGGATCTGCGCCGGACGGGGGCCTTGTCCGGCGCCGGTGACCCCGCCAATGTCGGCCATGTCATCAGGTGCGAGGGTGCGGCAAATGAGTGAAGACCTGCTTTACGAGATCCGCGACGGGATCGGCCACGTCACCTTCAACCGGCCGCAATCACGCAACGCGCTGACCTTCGCGATGTATGAGCGGCTGGCGGAAATCTGCGCCTCGGTCGGGCAGGACCGCGAGGTGCGCGCCCTGCTGCTCACGGGAGCGGGAGAGAAGGCGTTCGCGGCGGGCACCGATATCAGCCAGTTCCGCGCCTTCAAGGAGCCGCAGGACGCGATCGACTACGAGGCGCGGATCGACCGCGTGCTCGGCGCGCTGGAACGCTGCCCGGTCCCCTCGGTCGCGGCGATCTCGGGCGCCTGCACCGGCGGCGGGGCGGCGATCGCCGCGTGCTGCGACATCCGCATCGGCGCAGCCAACGCGCGGTTCGGCTTCCCGATAGCGCGCACCCTCGGCAACTGCCTGTCGATCTCCAACTACACCCGCCTCGCCGCCCTGATCGGCCCGGCGCGGACCAAGGAGATCATCTTCACCTCCCGGCTGGTGGAGGCCGAGGAGGCGCGCGCGCTCGGGCTGCTCAGCGAGGTGCTGCCCGACCATGCCAGCCTGCTGGCGCGCGGCGAGGCGCTGGCGCGGCTGGTCGCCGGCCAGGCGCCGCTCACCTTGCGCGCCACCAAGGAGGCGTTGCGGCGGATCAAGGAGAAAATGGCGCCCGAGGAGGGCCGCGACCTCATCCTGATGTGCTATATGAGCGAGGATTTCCGCGAGGGGATGGATGCGTTCCTCAACAAGCGGGCGCCCGAGTGGCGGGGAAAGTGACACGGGCGCCGCGACGCGACTGAACCGCGCGAGCCCAACCAGACAGGAGAGCGGCAATGGCCAAGGGTCACGATCGACCGGGTCGCGAGGCAAAGAAGCCGAAGGCGAACAAGAAGGCGGCCCCCGCCGGCTCGTCCTTCCTGCGCCCGCCGCCCGACAAGCCGGCGCCGCCCCGGCCGGCGGTGACGCCGCCGGCGGCGGACAAGCCGTAGCGCCGGCGATCGGCGCCTAGCGCGAGATTTCCTCCAAGGCCAGCTGGTTGGTGCGCGGCCCGAAGAGCGCAACGGCGAGTGCGACGATCAGCATGGCGGCGGCGATGAAGGCGAACACGCCCATCTGGCCGAAATTGCGCAGGAAGAAGGCGATGATGAAGCCGCTGAAGATCGTGCTGAAGCGGCTCCACGAATAGACGAAGCCGACCGCGCGCGCCCGCATCCGCGTCGGGAACAGCTCCGCCTGGTAATTGTGGAACGAGAACGAGATCCAGGTGTTCAGCATCGTCTGCACCACGCCGACGATGATGATCGCCACCGGCGCGCTCTGCAGCGCGAACAGCATGCCGCAGACCGCGATGCCGATGGATGAGCCGACGACCTGCCACTTGCGCTCCATCTTGTCGGCGAACAGCGTGCTGATGAGCGGGAACACCGGCCAGGCGAGCGCAATGATAAAAGTGTATTCGAGGCTCTTGGTGATGGTGATGCCCTTGTCGAGCAGCAAGGTCGGCACCCAGTTGACGAAGCCGTAGAAGCCGATCGTCGAGAAGAAATTGGCGACGATCAACATGATGGTACGGGTGCGGTAGCGCCGGCTGAAAATCTCCCGGTAGGAGCCGACGCGATCGTCGCCGATCACCGCGGGGCCGGGCGGCGGCAAGGGCTTGCCGATATCAGCAACGACGCGGGCCTCGATATCGGCCATCACGCGCTCGGCGTCCTCGATGCGGCCTTGCTGGGCGAGCCAGCGCGGCGATTCCGGCAGGCGCCGGCGCACGCCCCAGATGCACAGCGCGCCGACCGAGCCGATCAGCACCACCCAGCGCCAGCCCGCGAGCCCGAGCGGCTCCAGCGGCACCAGCAGCCAGGCGAGCAGCGCGACCAGCGGCACGACGAAGAAGCAGACGCCTTGCGTGAAGGCGAACGCCTTGCCGCGCATCCCCTTGGGCACCAGCTCGGAGATGTAGGCGTCGATCGTGACGAGTTCGACGCCGATGCCGATGCCGCCGATAAAGCGCCAGACATTGACCATGTTCGGCGTGTTCTGAAACGCCAGCACCAAGGTCGCGATGCTGTACCAGATCAGCGAGTAGGTGAAAATCGCGCGTCGGCCGAAGCGGTCGGCGACATAGGCGAAGGCGATGGTGCCGACGAACAGGCCGGCGAACAGCGACGCGACGAATGAGGCCAGGCCGGTCATGCCGAAGAAGCTCACCGTCGTCGCGGTGAAGATGCCCGAGCGGAACAGGCCGGGCGCGATATAGCCGGTGAACAGCAGGTCGTAGACCTCGAACACGCCGCCGAGCGAGATCAGCAGCACCATCGACCAGATCGTCTTCGTTGCCGGCAGGCGATCGAGACGCGCGGTGATCTGCGCTGCCGCGCTGCTCGCGCCGGCGCCCGTCATCGTGGCGGTGTCCATCGGCGTTGCCCCCCTTTGCGTTCCCGCGCATCGGGTGCGTGCCGCGCATCGGCATCAACCCAGCGAGATCGGTCCGTCGCGGGATGGTTTCTTTTTCTTACCGGCTGTCCGGGCTCGACCCTAGCTCACGCTTTGTCGACGACGCAATGTTTGCGTATCAGCGCGGAGTTTCGCGCGGGATGGCGGACCCCGCCTCGTCATGCGTGCATCTCGAGGCTCCGTCCGTGCAATCCGCCGCACAGGCGGCGCGCTTCGGGTCGACGGAGAAATACTGCGCGCGACACTCGGCGGTGCAGGCTTGCCGCTTTGCTTCGCAGCTCACCGCTTGCGCCGCGGCCGGCGCGACGACCGCGACCCAGCCGATGATGCCCAACGAGAATGCCGTTAATCGCATGGCTCAGGGGCGGATATAGGTCCAGCCCTGCTCCTCCAATTCGACGATGCGCGCGATCCCGGTCGGCACGACGCGGACTTCGGGCAAGAGGCTGATGTTCTTGCTCTCCTGCTTCGACTGGTTCTCCATCGTGTTGCCGCAGCCCGAGAAGGTCACATGCTTAAGGTGGCCGCCGAGTGCCGCGAGGCGATCCTTCACCGGAGAGGTATCGCTGCGAACCATGTTCAGTCCAGGACCGTAGGCGACGATCTCGATCTGCACCGTCTCGCCCGCCTGCTCATAGAATTTCGTCAGGTTCTCGGCGTTGTTGAGCGCGAGGTTCATGATCTTCGGGTCGTTCTCGCTCACCTGGATGACCACGCGGTGGTGCTTCCTGGCGCTTGTCCCGGGGTGCGAGGAAGCCGCCGCCGCGACCGATTGCGAGCTCGGCGACGCGGCGAGGCAGGGCGCCGCGATCAGGCTCGCGAGCACAACGACGGCGATACCGAAGCGGAAATTCATGGCTGCTCCCAGGACAATGGCCGGGTCAACGCGGCGACGCGCCCGGTGTGGTGGACAGATTGGCCCGCTGCTCGCCGCGATGTCGGTCGATCCACTCCTGGGCCGGCGCGAAGCGGGTCAGGCCCGGCACCTGTGCGGCGACGTTCACGTCCTTCCACGCGGGATGGAACCCCGGCCCCTGCAGCCGATCGAGCCGACCGAACAGGTGATCGACCAGGCGGGCGAGACGAGCGTAGTGGTCCGAGCCCTTGGGCCAGTTGTACGCCGCGAGAATGGTTGGCACTGAAATCGTCGGGATTTCCTGTCCCTCCGGGATCAGCTGCGGATAGTCCTTCGAGGTCAGCACGGACGGCGTATAGAACCCGAGATCCTCGATCTCGACGGGCAGGAACTTGAAGCCCGGCTCCCAGCGTCCGCGGACGAACGCATCGACCGGCTTCGAGGTGACGAACACCACGGCGGCGATTCCGCCCTCGCCCTTGCGCATCTCCAGCAGCGCCGCCGGATGCGGGATGAAGGTCTTCTCCACGTTGAGCTTCAGCCGCTCGAAGATCAGCGGACCGGAATACGCGGCGGTGGTACCGGGCGTGTTGAAATTGACTTTCCTGCCGTTGAGATCGGCGAGCGAGTGGATCTCGGGCCGGACGAAGACGTGCAGCTCCGAGGGGAACAGGTTCACGATGTAGCTGATGCGATGGTCGATGTTCGGCACTAGCTTGCGGAACTGTTCGAGCGCGTCGGAATTGATGATCGCCGCGTCGATGCCGCGCAGATAGAGCAGCGCCTCGACATTCTCCGTCGGGCCGCGCGTGACGACGGGCAGGACGTGCAATTCGTCGCCGTCGTCGACCACGCGGGCGATCTCGGTCGCGAAATGGATCGGCGCGCCCTCCAGCAATCCGCCCGCGAGCCCGACCGTCCAGGAATTCATCTTGGCCCTGGCCGCCAGCTCGGCCGGCGACATCTGCGCCTGCGCCGCCGTCATCGGGGATTGGGTGCGCGGCTGAGCCGCGACAGGCAGCGACGAGAGCAGCAGGCTCGCCAGCAAGCCGCCGAGAAAGCCTCCGATCGAACGTCCCTGTGTCATTGACTTGCCCCAGATCCCGGATCGCCCAGCAGCGACGCCGCGCCCTCGTCGCCCAGCGCCGCGCCTTTGCGGTACCACGCCGCCGCCGCCGCGGGATCGGGCACCACGCCGACGGCGCCGATCTGGTGCAGGAACCGCGGATCGTAGGTCCGTCCCGTCGATGTCGCGCCGCGCCCCGATTTGAGCGCCGCCGCCCGCTCATAGACGACCCGCGCGGTGGCCACGTCGCCGATAGCGATGAGCTCGTCGCCCCGGGCAAGCAAGGCCGACGCTGCCGGCGACGGCGTGGCCCGAGGCTGCTCGGCGGCGGGCGCGGCTGACAGCACCGGGATCGCGGCATCCACCGCGCGCGGAGCCACGGTCTCCGGTTGGACGGTCGCGGGCAGCGATCCGGCGCCGGCCGTGGCTGCTTCCTCCGGTACGGATTGCGGCGGCGGCGCATCGGCGGGCGCCCGCTCCGTCGTGACCGCGGCAGCCGGAGCAGCCGCGGGAGCCTCTGGTGGCGACGCCACGTCGTCGGCATCCGCCACGCTCGGCGTCACGGCCTCCGGCTGAGTAGCGACGGGCGGCGACTCATCAACCGGCATCGCGACTGGCGACGCACTATCCGGCGTCGCGACCGGCGCCGTCTCCATCGCGGATCGCGGAAGCGGCTCGTCGACAGGCACTTGCTGCGTCGCGGCCGGGGGCGCCGCAGGCGCGGCCGATGGTGCCGCGTCCGCCACGCTCGGCGGCGCCGCCACCACGGGCAGCGACGCAACGACGTCGGCGGCCGGCGGCGACGCCGGGACGGCCTGGGGAAGAGGCTCCCCGGCAGCGGGCACTTGCTCGGTCGTGGCCGTGGCGGCTGGCATGGGTGCTGGCACGGGCGCGGCATCGCTCGCGGCGCTCGGCGGGGCGGCGGCCAAGGGCGGGGCGGACACCGGCAGCGGCGCGTCCACCACGGTCGCCGCTTGCGGCGGCTCGACGGCGGCCCCGACCGGGTCGCTCGGCGGCGGCGGGGCTTCGGCGATGGTATCGCGCTCGGCGAGCGTGACGGGTTGCGCCGAGATTGCGCCCACCGGGCTCGCATCGTGATCGGCCAGCGTGACGGACGGCGTGGCGTGCACGGGCAGCACGACGGCGGCCGCCGCTGCCTGCTCCGAGACATGCTCTGGCTCCCGATCGCCGGAGGCGGCGGCCAGGAAGAAGATCAGGGCGGCGACGCCGCCGATCGCGGCGAGCCCGCGCCCGCGCCACCGTCCGCGCGCCGTTCCGATCGTCGACTGGCCCCGCGCCGCGGCGATGCTCGCCAGCGACTGGATGACGAAAGACCCGGCCTCGGGCAGTCGGGATTCGAGTGCCGGGGAACCGAGCAGCAGCAACTGGACCGGAAGCGGCGACCCCCCGCTCGCGGTGGCAAGCCGTTCCGCGAAGGTGAGCGCCTCGGTCGACAGCACATCGGCCCGCGCGACGATGAGCACCAGTCCATGCTCGTCGGCCTCGGGAGAGGTGAAGATCATGGCGAGGTGTTCGGCGGTGTCGCGAGCCGGGGCGCGAGCCGGGGCGCTCGACGGCGACGCGGCCGCGAGAAGCTCGCAGAAGCGGCGCAGGCCGATCGGCCCGTCACCGGGGCCACCACCACCGGGTCCGTGATCGGGCCCGTCGACCACGATGACCCGAATATTCTCTCCTTCGAGATAATTCCTCAGCCGCTCGATGAGGCTCGACCGCTCGGCCCAGGACATGTCGCCGATCAACGCGAGCGCGGCAGTTCCGCGCGCCAGCTCGGCGGCGATCTGGGTGAGCGTGTCGGACGCGCGCCAGAGCGAAAAGGGGTCCGATCGCGAACCGGAACCATCCATCTCGCGCGAAAGGGTTTGAACGTTTTTCAACCCTCGGCCCCGTCTTCTTTTCGACCCACGATCTCGCCTGCTTTTCAGGCCGGGGGGATTTTCCGCTTCCCCCGCGCAACAAGCAATGCCTTTTCCAATTATTTCGAGTTGGTCCGATATCCGGGCAATCGGCCGGCCCGAGGGGTGCCCGGCTTGCCCGTTCGCGATATTCCGCCAAACTGACGGCTGGAGGATGCGCATGGATCAGACCGCCGCCGAGACCGCCCGCCTGCTGCACGCCCGCTTTGGCCTGGTGCCATCCGATCTGGAGGTGCCGACGACGACGACACCGCTGCTCGACCGCCGCGTCGCGCGCCGCTACCGGCCCGAGCCGGTCGCCGATGCGCTGCTCGACGGATTGCTCGCCGTCGCGCAATCGGCGCCGAGCAAGTCCGACCTGCAGCAATACTCCGTGGTGGTGATGCGCGACCCGGCGCGGATCAAGCGGATCGCCGACTGGATCGGCACGATGCCGTGGATCGCCTCGGCGCCGGTGTTCCTCGTGTGGTGCGCCGACATGCGGCGTGGCGTGCGCCTCTGCGACATGCACGGAATGCCGCACGCCAACAACAATCTCGACACCTTCCTCAACGGTGCCGCGGATTGCGCGCTGGCGATGGGCCAGTTCATCGCGGCGGCGGAGCTGGCCGGCCTCGGCACCTGCCCGATCAGCTACGTGCGCAGCCATATCGAGAAGGTGACGCCGCTGCTCGGCTTGCCCGCCGGCGTGTTTCCCGTCTCGGGCCTCACGGTGGGCTGGCCGGACGGACGCCGGCCGACCTCGATGCGCCTGCCGCCGTCCGTCGTGGTGCATCGCGAGCGCTACGACGACAGCGCGATGGAGAGCGAGGTGCGCGCCTATGACGAGCGCCGGCACGCGCGCGAGCCGGTGGCGCCGGGCAGCCTCAAGAGCCGCGATGTCTACCCGCCGCGCGAGGGCGTCGGCTGGAGCGAGAACTCCGCCCGCCAGCTCTCGGTGCCCGAGCGGTTCGGTTTTTCCGCTTACCTCAAGACCCGGGGTTTCGATCTTGCCTGATTCGCCACTCGATCTGCTCGCACCGAAAACACGACAACGCCCGGTGCGGCCGCGCCACGCCGCCAGCCTCATCGTGCTGCACCACGCGCCCGGCGGGCTTGAAATCCTCATGGGCACGCGCGGCGCCAAGGCGCGCTTCATGCCCAACCGCCTGGTGTTTCCCGGCGGCGCGGTGGACCGGGCGGATTACCGCGCGAAGTCCGCGACGCCGCTGCCGCCGCACACCGCCGACCACCTGCAGCGCGGCGCGCCCCCTCGCCTCGCCCACGCGCTCGCCATCGCCGCGGCGCGCGAGCTTGAGGAGGAAACCGGCTTCACGCTCGGCCATCCGCCGTATCTCGATGGGCTGCACTATCTCTGCCGCGCCATCACGCCGCCGAACTCGCCGATCCGCTTTTCCGCGCGCTTCTTAGTGGTCGATGCCGAGCGTCTCTCGGGCACGCTCGGCGGCTCGGGCGAGCTCGAGAATTTGCGCTTCTAC
>DATIMU010000007.1:0-3434 GCA_035475015.1 Acetobacteraceae bacterium | reverse complement strand
CAGAATGCGGTCGCCGGCCTTGACGTCGAGTGCGACGATCTGGCCCTGCTCGTTGCGCGCGCCCGGGCCGACGGCGATGATCTCGCCCTCCATCGGCTTTTCCTGGGCGGTGTCGGGGATGATGATGCCGCCCGCGGTCTTCTCTTCGGCGTCGAGCCGACGGACCACGACCCGGTCGTGCAGGGGTCGGAATTTCATGTGCTGTATCCCTAAATGATGCGACGAGGCCGCCGACTCGAACACAAGGCGACGACGGTTCCGTCCAGGACGGTGGTTTAGCACTCATTGACCGAGAGTGCTAGCGCCCATCCGCGAGCCCCGGCTGGCGGAGCATCGCCCGCTATTCGCGGGGCGGCTTCGGGGGCGTGCGGGTGATCGAACGGATGTCGGCGCGCGGCCGGCCCGAGGCAAGTGAGATCTCGCGGTCCTGTGCCTCGATGATCGCCTTGGCCGGCGTGTCGCCGTCGAGACCGCCGAGTTCGGTGAACGGCACCCGGCGGTTGGAGCTGCGGGTGCCGTCGACGTAGAGCACGTCGAACGCGACGAAGCTGCTGAGGATCTTGCGCTTAGGCGCCATCGGACGGACCGGGGCCGGAGCCTTCGGCGGGAGCCGCTTCGCCGCTCTGCTCAAGCTGCTTGCGGCGGGCTTCCTCCTCGCGCTCCAGGCGCTTGGCCTCCTGCTTGGCTTCCTGCTTGGCCTGCTTGGCGCGATTCCGCTCCGCTCGTTGCTGATTGTAGTTCGGCTTGTAGACCATGACATCCTTCCACGCGCTCGATGGGAATCCGCGTTGTGCCACGCAAAGGGCCGGGCGGCCATCGTGCAGGTGGCAACGGACCTCGCCGGGTCCGGTTTACGTGGTGCGACTGCCGAGCGCGCGGGCGCCGAGCGCCCGGGTGGCGAGCACCACGAGGGCGATCGCGACGGCATGGATCGCGAGATCGGTCGCCGCCACGTCGAACGGATGGAACAGGTTCAGCAGCGTGGCCGCCGCCGCGGCCGAGGCGAGGCCACCGAGCGTCGCCGTGAGGCCCGGGCGCAGCGGACAGGCGCGCCGCAGCATCAGCACCAGCGCGATCGCCAGCGGCAGCGAGACGCAGACGATGAACACCAGGCAGTCGCGCGGCTCGACGGCGTCGCGGGACGGCGGGGCGATCCAGCTGCGCAGGCAGCCGAAACCGCTGGCCCCCACCCAGAGCAGTGCTGCGGGGACGGGCAGCAGCGCCCAGCGCGGGTTGCGCCCCGGCACGCTGGTCTGGAACGCGGCGTAGGCGGCGAGCGGTGCCGTGAGGGCGGAGCCGAGCACCGCCAGCCAGGCGTCCGGGTTGGCGGCGAGGCGATGGCGGACGATGTCGGAACCGGCGAGCGCCAGCAGACCGACGCCGATGGCGACGACCAGCACGACCCATCCGGCCGCCCGCTTCCAGGGCGGCGGCAGGCGACGCACCGGCCGCAGCGTGGCCGCCAGCTCGCCGATCAGCCGGTCGTGGCGGGTGGTGTCAGACATCCTCGCCGGGCTCCCCGCCGAACCGGGTGCGCAGCGCCTTCAGCGCGCGATGCAGGTTGACCTTGAGCGCGCCCTTGCTCCGTCCGGTCAGCGCGGCGGCCTCGTCGAGCGAGCGGTCGGCCAGCGCGAGATGCTCCACCGCCTGCCGCTGGCCCGCCGGCAGCGCGGCCACCGCCTCGCCGACCAGGCGCGCGCGGTCCTGCCGCTCGATCGCCTCGGATGCCGCGTCGCCGTCGCTCGCGTAGCCCTCGTAGGCCTCGGGATCGTGAACCTCGCGGGCGCCCTGGCGGCCGGTCAGGCGGGCGGCGTCGATCGCGCGGCGGCGGGCGATGGCGCGCAGCCAGGGCAGGAAGGGGCGCGCCGGATCGTAGGTCGCGCGCGCCCGGTGGATGGTCAGCAAGGTCTCCTGCACCACGTCCTCCACGCGGTCCGGCGGCAGCCCGAGGCCGCGTACCGTCCGGGCAATGACCGGCACGCAGTCGCGGAGCAACTGTCGATAGGCGACCGCGTCGCCCTCCTGGGCCGCCTGCATCCGCTCCGCCAGCCGTGCCTCGACCGTCTCGCCGCCCATGACCGGCCGCGTGCTCCGTCCTGCCTCGCCGGCACCCTAGCCGATCCGGCGGCATTCGCGAGAGGTCGATCGCCTGACCCATTCGCTCCGCTGGGCCGGGAAGTTACCGTCAATCCATGATCGCGTGCGTGTCCGCCGGCCCGGCGGCCTGGCCCATCTTGGGCCGACGCAGCAGGAAGAGCAGTAGGAGCGCCGGGACGGTGGTGAACATCATCAGCTTGAAATCGTCGAGATAGGCGATGATCGACGCCTGCTGGGTGACGACCTGGTCGATGAAGGCGAGGCCCTGTTGCGTGCCGAGATCCCAGTACTGGCCGATCGCGCCGCCGGCCTGCAGGGCGCGGTTGAACGGCGTCACCGCGGCGCCGATCTGCTCGTGCAGCACCTGGTTGTTGTGCGCCATCGTCGCCGACATCACGGAAATGCCGATCGCGCTGCCGACGTTGCGGAATAGGCTGAGCAGCGAGGTGCCGTCGGTGCGGTACTGCGCGGGGAGTGTCCAGAACGACAGCACCTGCAGCGGCACAAACACCAAGCCCAATCCGGCGCCCTGCAGCAGGATGCAGACGACGATGTCCCATTGCGACACGTCCGGGGTCCAGGCGGTCATCATCCACATGGAGTAGATCAGGATCAGCAGGCCGATCGCCATCAGGATGCGCGGGTCGTAGCGCGCCGACAGCCGGCCGCCGATCAGCATGGCCGCCATCGTGCCGATGCCGCGCGGCGCCAGCAGCAATCCGGCGTCGGCGACCGGGTAATTGGCGAGGTTCTGCAGCCAGGGCGCCAGCAGCGCGGAACTCGCCAGCAGCACCGAGCCGACCGCGAACATCATCAGCAGCGACGCGGTGAGATTGCGGTCCTTGAAGATCGCGGGATTGATGAATGGCTTCTTTGCCGTCATCAGGTGAACTAGGAACAAGTACAGGCCGAGCCCCGCGAGCACCGCCTCGATGATGATCTCGCGCGAGCTGAACCAGTCCTGATCCTGTCCCCGGTCGAGCATCATCTGCAGGGCGCCGATGCCGACCGAGAGGACGGCAAAGCCGAGCCAGTCGAAGCGCAGGCCGGACTGCACGTTCTCCTTGGGCATGAACCAGATGAGCCCGAGCGTCGCCAGGATGCCGACCGGCAGGTTGACGTAGAACACCCAGCGCCAGTTGTACCACTCGGTGAGGAACCCGCCGAGTGTCGGGCCGAGGATCGGCCCGAGCATCACGCCGACGCCCCACAGCGCCATCGCCGAGCCGCGCTGCTCGGCCGGGTAGATGTCGAGCATGGTGGCCTGCGACAGCGGCACCAGGGCGGCGCCGAACACGCCTTGCAGCAGGCGGAATATCACCATCTGCGGCAGGGAT
>DATIMU010000006.1:0-2653 GCA_035475015.1 Acetobacteraceae bacterium | reverse complement strand
CTGCGCCGCGATTTCGTCGCCGGCGGCCTCGCCACCTTCGTCAACGACCGCCTGCTGGCGCGCGAGTAGTCGCCTACATCGGCGGCGCGACCCCCTCCGAGCCCACGATGATGCGCGACGCCGTGAACCCGCCGTCCGGCTTCTTGGTCCCGGCGAGGAACACCTTCTCGCCCGCCTTGAGGTCCGACCATTGGGCCGGCGCGAGCGTCACCACGGGCACGTTGGGCGGCACGGCGATGTTGGCGCTCGCGTCCTTATAGGTGAGTTCGAGATACTGCTCGCCGCCGCCCTGCTTGGCGGCCTTGACCGTGCCGTTCGTCATGTTGCTCTTGGGCGTCAGATCCCACCCGTACTGACCCTCGCCGGTGCCGCGCATGTTCTCCGGGAACACCAGCACCTCCTGGGCCTGTAGCTTGCCCTGCGCGTCTGGCTCGGCCGCGATGCCGACGAAGGCGCCGGGCGAAATCGACGAGCGATCGGCCCGCTTCACCGTCATCACGGTCGCCGGGTCCGCCATCTGCACCGAGACCTTCTTGCCCTCGCGGGTGTCGATGGCGAGGGTATGCCCGTTCACCGCCTCGATGGTGCCGCGTATCCGGGTGGGCGCCGCCGGCTGGGCGAACGCCGTCGCGGCGAAACCGAGTGCGGCGCAGGCCATTAGCATGGAGCGAGCGAAATTCGGCATGACATCCCCCTTCTGGGCCTGATCCGGCCGACTAAGACGTCGGGCGCGGCCAATCTATTCCGGTTTGTGGCTTCCCCCCGGAGGCGCGCCCGGATTTGGTCTACCGGATGGCTTCGCCAATCTGGCATTCGGCATCGCAGCGGGATCGGTTACTGTGCAACCGAGCGTCATTGCCGCCGGACCGGCCGAGCGACTCCTTCGCGAGGGGCCTGCGTCTGCGTCTCGTCAGCAAGGCCATGCCGAAGCGGAACTCGATACCGAGGTCGAGGCTATCCCGCAGCGCCCGATCGATATTGATCTGGAACCGGCGGGCGATCGTCCTGACTACCACCGGGCCGCCGCCGCGTCGTCGCCCTCGCGGGCCTCGACCCAGGCCTCCTCGCCGGTCTCGGCGAAGGTTTCCTTTTTCCAGAACGGCGCGCGGGTCTTGAGGAAGTCGATCAGGAAGCCGGTCGCGTCGAGCGCCGCCTGGCGGTGCGGCGCGGCCGCGAGCACCAGGACGATATTCTCGCCCGGCAGCAGCCGGCCGACGCGGTGGATCACCGTGCAGCCGAGCAAGGCCCAGCGCCGCTCCGCCTCGGCGGCGATCCGCGCCAGCGCCGGGCTCGTCATCGCCGGGTAGTGCTCCAGGGTCATCGCGGTGATCCGCCGGCCGCCCGCGTGGTCGCGCACCGTGCCGACGAAGCAGCCGATGCCGCCGACATCGCTGCGCCCCGCCGTGAGCGCGGCGAACTCGGCGCCAACGTCGAAATCCGCCTCCTGCACCCGGATGGTCGCCATCGCGCGCCTCAGCCGCCGGTCACGGGGGGGAAGAACGCCACCTCGTCGCCCGAGGCGATCGGCGTGGCGGGGTCGGCGAAATCCTGGTTGACCGCGCAGCGCACCGTGCGGCGGTTGGCGAAGGCCGCCTGATGGCCGGGGCTCCGCTCGCTCAGCCAGTCCACCAGCGCCCCCACGCTCGCCACCGACGCCGGCACCGACACCTCCTCCTCCGCCACCCGCGTGCGTTCTCGCAGCCAGGCGAAATACAGGATCTTCAGGGTGCGAGTGTCTGGCGTCTGCATGGTCCTCAGCGCGGGGTGGGGATGGTCTCGACGGTGCCGTCCGGGTGAATAACGGTGCTGGTGCCGTTGCCGTTCGGCACCACGACCGAAGAACCCTGCGGCGAGGTGAGCGTCTGATACCCCGAGGTGCCCCCCGAGGTCACGCCCGGGCCGCTTGGCGTCTGCACCACGCGGCCCGAGGGGCTGCGCGCCGGCGGGGTGGTGGAGACCGAGGGCGGCCGGGGCTGCAATTCCGGCGGCAAGCCCGGCTGCACGTTGCCGGGCGGCGTGGAACTGCCGCGCGGCACCGGCTGGCGATGGTCCGGGGTGTAGGGCTCGCCGGTCGACGGCGGCTGGAAGCCGTTCTTCTCCAGGTCCTGCAGGGTCGGCATCTGCTGCACCGGGCCGGGCCAGATGTTGCCGGGCTCGGGCGTCAGCGGCTCCACCTCGGCGTCCAGCCCCCGGGCGCGCTGCATGTTCTCCGAATCGCCCACGGGAGCGTTGGGGTTCGTCCGATAGGTGAACGTATCGCCCATGAAGTCCGCGAACCCGGTGCAGCCGGGCAGCAGCAGGACAAGGCCGAGCAGGGCAAAACGCCGCATACAGAGAGGCTCCCAAAAAGGCTCGACGAGGAGGTCGGGTTGAATTGCAGCGGGAATGTGCCCCTAGTGCGTGATCCGCTCAAGGACTGGTGCATAGTCCACGGTGTTTTCGAGAAATAGTAGCGTCCATTCGGCCACGCGAGCCGGCTCGCCGAGCGGCAGCACCGGCCGGTCGCAATCGAGCGCCGCGTCCGACGCCACCGCGACCACGTCGCGCTGCTCCGGCCAGATCGGCGGCTTGCCGAGCGCCGGGCGATGCACTTCGAGCTTCGGGTAGGGATGCGTCTTGAACCCCTCCACCAGCACCACATCGACCGGCGCCA
>DATIMU010000005.1:0-12253 GCA_035475015.1 Acetobacteraceae bacterium | reverse complement strand
TATCCCGCCACCTTTCCGGGACTAAGCTCGCCGGCGAAGCACGGTGGGAAGGGAGAAAACGATGCATTTCGGCGGGGCGATGTTCTTCACGGATTATTCCATGACCTCGGTGGCGCTGGCCCGCGCGCTGGAGGAGCGTGGGTTCGAGAGCGTCTGGGCGCCCGAGCACTCGCATATCCCGGTCTCGCGCAAGACGCCCTTTCCGGGCGGCGGCGATCTGCCGAAGAGATACTACGACGCGATGGACCCGTTCGTGACGCTCGCGGCGGCCGGCACGGTGACGACCAAGATAAAACTCGGCACTGGCGTGCTGCTGGTGCAGCAGCGCGACACCATCCAGACGGCCAAGCTGGTCGCCTCGATCGATCAGATGAGCCAGGGCCGGTTCCTGTTCGGCGTCGGCGGCGGTTGGAACCGGGACGAGATGGAGAACCACGGCACGGTGTACGCCAGCCGCTTCAAGCGGATGCGCGAGAGCATCGAGGCGATGAAGGAGATCTGGACCAAGACGAAGGCGGAGTATCACGGTGAGTTCGTCAATTTCGATCCGATGATGGCGTGGCCGAAGCCGGTGCAGAAGCCGCATCCTCCGATCCATGTCGGCGGCGCGTTCCCGCACGGCGCGCGGCGCGCGATCCGCTACGGCGACGGATGGATTCCGACGGCGCGCGGCGATCTCGCTGGCGAGCTGCCTGAATTTCACAAGATGGCGAAGGAGGCGGGTCGCGACCCCGCCTCGATCGAGGTCAGCCTATTTGGCCTCGGGGATGATCTCGATAGCCTCAAGCGCCTCGCTGAGCTGGGCGTGGCGCGCGTGGTGCCGATGTTCGAGTCCGACAAGGCCGACAAGGTGATGCCTGTGATCGACCGTTGGGCCAAGATCATCCGGCAGGTGAACGGGTAGTCCCTCACCCCAACCCTCTCCCCAAGGGAGAGGGAGAAGATCTAACCCTCTCCCCTTGCGGGAGAGGGTTGGGTGAGGGGTCTGCACGGCTGTTCCGCGCGGGAAATCCTTGCCGCGGGGCCGCTCCGTCGCTAGCTGTGCGCTTTCGGCACGAGCAGGAGCGGGAACATGGGCTACAGGGTCGCGGTCGTGGGCGCCACCGGGGCGGTCGGGCGCGAGATGCTGAAAACCCTGGCGGAGCGGAACTTTCCCGTAACGGAAGTCGCCGCCGTCGCGTCCGGCCGTTCGGCAGGCTCCGAGGTGTCGTTCGGCGACAAGACGGTGCTCAAGGTCAAGGGGCTCGACAGCTTCGATTTCACCGGCTGGGATATCGGCCTGTTCAGCCCGGGGGCGGCGATTTCCGCCGTCCATGCCCCGCGCGCGGCGGCGGCGGGCTGCGTGGTGATCGACAACACCAGCCAGTTCCGCATGGAGCCGGACGTCCCGCTCGTGGTGCCGGAGGTCAACCCGCACCATCTCGCGCGCTTCGCCCGGCGGAAGATCATCGCCAACCCGAATTGCAGCACCATCCAGATGGTGGTCGCGCTGAAGCCGCTGCACGACCGTTTCAAGATCCGCCGCGTGGTGGTCGCCACCTATCAATCCGTTTCGGGCGCCGGCAAGGAGGGCATGGACGAGCTGTTCCGCCAGACCAAGGCGACGTTCGTCAACGACCCGATCAAGGCGGAGCAGTTCACCAAGGAGATCGCCTTCAACTGCATCCCCCACATCGACAAGTTCTTGGAGGACGGGTCGACCAAGGAGGAGTGGAAGATGGTGGTCGAGACCCGCAAGATCCTCGACCCCGACATCAAGGTGGTCGCCACCTGCGTGCGCGTGCCGGTGTTCATCGGCCACGCCGAGGCGATCACCGTCGAGTTCGAGCGCCCGGTCACCGCCTCCGAGGCGCGGGCCGTGCTGCGCGAGGCGCCGGGGGTGACGGTGATGGATACCCGCGAGGACGGCGGCTACATCACCCCCGCCGAATGCGCCGGCGAGGACGCGGTGTTCGTCAGCCGCATCCGCAAGGACCCGACGGTCGAGCACGGCCTGTCGTTCTGGTGCGTGTCCGACAATCTGCGCAAGGGGGCGGCGCTGAACGCCGTACAGATCGCCGAAACGCTGGTGGCTCAGGGGCTGCTCGCGCTCAAGGCGGCCTGACGCCTCACTCGGCGGCGCGTGGCTGCTCGCGCTCGCGCTGGTCGGCCTCGAACAGCTCGGTCAGCTCGTCCGCTGCCTGCTTGACGCTCTGGATGAGCTGGCGCTCGTCGTCGTAATAGGCGTGGCTTTCGACCAGGTTGCGCTCGTCGTACTCCGCGAACAGCCGCACAGCGTGTTCGGCCTCGTCGGGCGTGATGCCGAGGTCCTCGAGCGCCATCTCGCTCATCCGCAGGCTGGAGCCGAACGTCTCGCGGACCAGCCGGGTCACGCCGCGATCCATCAGCAGATGCGCGTGCCGGCGGTTGCGGGCGCGCACCAGCAGCTTGAGCTTCGGGAAATTGCGCCGCACGACCTCGACCACCCGCAGCGTCTCCTCCGGATCGTCGAGCGCCACCACCAGCAGGCGGGCGCGCTCGGCGCCGGCGGCGCGGAGCAGGTCAGGCCGCGCCGGGTTGCCGTAATAGACTTGGCTGCCGAAGCGGCGGACCACCTCCACCTGCTCCGAGCTCTGCTCCAGCGCGGTGAAGGCGATGCCGCGCATCCTGAGGACGCGGCCGACGATCTGCCCGACGCGGCCGAAGCCACAGATGATGACTGGCGCACCATCGTCGCGGATCGCGTCATAGGCAGGTTGCGGATGGGCCTCCAGGCGCGGGATCAGCAGCCGCTCCGAGGCCGCGAACAGCAGCGGGGTCACGGCCATCGACAGCGCGATCGCCAACGTCGCGCGGTCCGACGCCGCCTGCGTCAGTGCCCCTGCCGCGACCGCCGCCGAGAACAGCACGAAGCTGAACTCGCTGCCCTGCGGTAGCGCGAGCGCGAAGCGGATGGCGGCGCGGTTCGACTGCCTGGCGAGGCGGCCGAGCGGGAAGGCCACCGCGGCCTTGGCGATCATCAGTCCGGGCACCACGGCGGCGAAGAACCAGGGCTCGTGCAGCGCCAGCGGCAGGTTGGCCGACATGCCGACCGAGAGGAAGAAGAAGCCAAGCAACAATCCCTCGAACGGCTCGACATCGGCCTGCACCTCGTGGCGGTATTCCGATTCCGACAGCAGGACACCGCCGAGGAACGCGCCCAGCGAAGTGGACAGCCCGGCCGCGTGGGCCAGGGACGCGGTTCCGGCGACGACGAGCAGGGCGAGGGCGTTGAATATCTCGGGCGTGCGGGCGCCGCCGATGACGCGGAAGGCGGGTCGGATCAGGAAACGGCCGCCTATCAGGATGACGGCGATCGCGGCGACGGCCTCGGCGACCTCCAGCCACGGCAGCCGGTCGGGATGGCTCCCGCCGGCGAGCAGCGGCACCGCCGCGACGATCGGGATGAAGGCGAGGTCCTGGAACAGCAGCACCGAGAAGGTGTCGCGGCCCGAGCGCTGGCCCAACAGGTTCCGCTCGGCCAGCATCGGCAGGACGATCGCGGTCGAGGACAGCGCCAGCCCCGCGCCGAGCACGGTGGCGGCCGCCCAGGTCGCGCCGAACCCGTGCGCCGTCGCTGCCAGCACCGCCGCCGTTACCACGACTTGCGCGGTGCCGAGCCCGAACACCGCGCGCCGCATCACCCACAGGCGCTGCGGCCGCACCTCCAGGCCGATGAGGAACAGCAGCATCACGATGCCGAGCTCGGAGACCCCGGCGATCGCGTCGACGTCGGTGATGAGCCGCAGCCCCGACGGGCCGATGAGCGCGCCGCCGATCAGGTAGCCCAGCACGCTGCCGAACCCGAGACGGCGGGAGAGGGAGACCATCAGAACGGCGGTCGCGAGCAGGATCGCCAGGGTGAGGAGCATGAGCAGCCTTCAAGAGCGAGCGAAGCGCGGGGCGGGCACGCAGTTGCCCCGCCCGGCCCGGTCCGGTCAACCGCGGCTCTCGGCTATGCTGCCCGCGCGTCGGCCTCCTCCGCGCCGTGCGCCGCCTCCAGGCACGCGGTCACGCCCTCGCGCAACGAGGTCGCGTAATAGTCCGCCCCCACCGCCGCGCGCAGCCGATCGTCGCGGAGCACCGCCTCCTCGGTCGGCCAGAGACCGACCAGGATGGGCGCGTCGGGAACCTTCTGGCGCACCCGCCGCAGCAGATAGCGCAGATGCGAGGGCGTACCGGTGATCTCCAGGTAGGAGATGCACACCATCGCCACACCGCCCACGTCGAGCGCGGCGATGCCGGCGCGCGAGACGGCGTGATGCGGCTCCACCCGAGCGCCCAGCCCGTGCTTGGTCAGCAATTGCGCCAGCATCGCTGCCGCCGCCTCGTCGAGCGGTCCGCGACCGGCGACGCAAAGCACCGCGCCCTCGCCGCGCCACGCCTCGGGCAGCGCGTCCGGTTCGGGCGGCGCGGCCATCGGAGCGGGCTCGGCGGGCAACGCCCGCTCGGCGCGGGGCGGGCCGGCGGGGCCGTCATCCGCCTCGTCCGGAGCGGGGTCCAAATCGTCATGGTCGTCGAGGTCATCGACCAGGCTGGCGATCGCGTCCTTGATCCGTTCGAGTTGCTCCGGCGACAGCACCCCGCGCGTCACGTCATGCGCGGCCAGCTGCAGCCCCTTCAGCGCTACCTCGTCATAGTAAGAGGACAGCGAGCGCTCCTTCAGCAGCAACTCGGCGTAGTCGATCGCCTCGTCCGGGTCGCCGGCGAGCATCCGCTGGTAGAAGCTCTCTACCGGGGTCAGCGCCGGCCGGTCGCCGAGCAGCACGTCGAGGAACTCCAGCCGGTCGACATGGCGCCCGAGCACCACTAGGCAGAGCGTGAGCGGCGTGGACAGGATCAGGCCGATCGGCCCCCACAGCCAGGTCCAGAAGATCGCCGCCACGATCACCGAGAATGGCGACAGCCCGGTGCTGTGGCCGTACAGCACCGGCTCGACCGCCTGCCCCATGATGGGTTCGGCGACCAGGAAGAGCCCGAGCGTCCACAGCACCATGGTCCAGCCCGGATCGACCGCCGCGGCCAGGGCCAGGGGGAAGATGGCGGCGAGCGGCGCGCCGATATAGGGGACGAAGCGCAACAGCGCGGCCATCACGCCGAACAGGATCGGGCTCGGCACGCCGATGAAGAACAGCCCCGCGCCGATGATGATGCCGAAGCTCGCGTTGATCGCGAGCTGGGTGAGGAAATACTTGCTGAGCCGCCGCGCCGCGTCGTCCATCGCCACTGTGGTGCGGTGCAGGTCGCGCGAGCCGAACAGCCGGATCAGCCGGTCCCGCAGATCCTCCTGCTGCAGCAGGACGAAGATTGAGACGATGACGACAATGGCGATGGTCGCGAGCGGGCTCAGGACCGGGGCGAGATAGCGCTGCACCAGCTCCATCTGCGACGGGCTGGGCTGGTGGACCTCCACTGGCAGCGGCTTCGGCTCGCGGTCGCCGCCGGGTGTGGCGGCTGGCTGACCGGGGGGCGCGGCGGGGGCGGCGTGATCGAGCTGGTGGCCGAGCTGGCTCACCAGCTTGGACAGCCGCTCGGTGGTGGCGTGCTGGACGGTCTCGATCTTCTGCTCGATGGTGTACTGGTAGCGGGGAAAATCGTCGACCAGCGAGGCGATCTGCACCCCGATCAGTCCGCCCAGTGCCAGGATGATGCCGATCGCGACCACCACCGCGACCAGCACGGCGGGGATGCGCGGCAGCCGGGCGCGGCGCAGCAGCTCGACCAGGGGTGCCAGCACGAAGCTGAGCAGGACCGCGAGGGTGACGGGGATCAGCACCTCGCGCGCGAGGAACAGTGCCGCGATGAATACGACGGCGGCGGAGAGGGTCAGCAAGGCGTTCACGCCGGGCACCTCCGCTGGTGCCACCTGGGCACGCGAGGGAATGGGCGAGACAGGCAGATCGGGCATCCGGTGCTATCCTCGGGAAATCGCTGGCACAACGCGCCCGGCGGGAGAACGATCCGGCACACGGGGGCGAGGCGACGATTTATCCTTTCGCATCGCGGTTGAATTGGTCGCCCGGCCTGGCGCAGATTGCGCCGCCCCGCCCGCCACCGGAAGGATGTCTCGATGCTCGACACGCTGGTCTCACCGTCGCGCGTGCTGCGGGAGCTCCAGCAGGCATGGGCCGAGAAACCGCCATCCCTGGCGGCGATCTTCCAGGGCGGCGAGCGCCTCGCGGCATTGGTCGACGCGGCGGACGTCGAGCGCGAGCTCCCGGCGCAGCGCATCGCGGTCCTCGGCGCCGCGACGATCGACTATCTCAGCCGGGCGATCGCCTGCGCCGTCGCGCAGGAGGACGTGTTCCCTGTGCTCTATCAGGCCCCGTTCGGCGCCTACGTGCAGGAGGCGTTGAACCCCGGCTCCGCCCTGCACGGCTTCGCGCCCGAGCTGGCGGTGATCGCGCCCGAGGCCCGCGACCTGATCGAGGCGCTGCCCCCGGGCGCCTCCGCCGCCGAGGTGAGCGCCGCGATCGAAACCAAGGTGGCGCTGTTCGGCCGCGTCTGGGACGCGCTGACAGCGCGCGGCTGCCGCGTCGTGCAGCATCTGCTGGTACCGCCCGTGGAACAGTACCGCGGCGTGGCGGAGCGGTTCGCCCCGGCCTCGGCATTCAATCAGGTGCGGGCCTTGAACGACGCGCTGCTCGCGGCGGGGCACGGCCGGGTGCAATGGGTCGATCTCGAACGGCTGGCGGCGGCGGTGGGGGCGCGGCGCTTCTCCGCGAGCCGGTTCTGGTACAGCGCGCGGTTAGGCTTCGACCAGCGTTTCCTGCCCGACTACCTCCCGGCCTTCCGGGGTGCCTGGCGGGCGGCCTGCGCGCGCGGGAAAAAAGTGCTGGCGCTCGACCTCGACAACACGTTGTGGGGCGGCGTGATCGGCGATGACGGGGTGGAGGGGCTGAGCCTCGGCCCGGGCTCGCCGGAGGGCGAGGCGTTCGCCGACTGGCAGCGCTATCTCCAGGCGCTCGGCGCGCGCGGCGTGGTGCTCGCGGTGTGCAGCAAGAACGCCCCCGAGATCGCCGAGACCGGCTTCCGGCATCCGGGGGCGGTGCTGCGGCGGACGGATTTCGCCGCGTTCGAGTGCTCGTGGAACGACAAGGTGGCGGGCCTCCGCCGCATCGCCGAGGCGCTCAACCTCGGCCTCGACAGCATCGTGTTCGCCGACGACAACCCCGCCGAGTGCGCCCTGATCCGCCGCGCGCTGCCCGAGGTGGCGGTGGTCGAGCTCGGCCCCGAGCCCGCCGAATTTCCTGCCTTGTTGGACGCCGGGCACTGGTTCGACATGGCGGACCTCACCGCCGAGGATCTCTCGCGCACCGAGGCCTACGCCGCCCGCGCCGGCGCCGAGGCGGCGCGCGAGCGGCACGTTCGGGCGGGGGCGACCGACCTCGACAGCTATCTCGCCAGCCTCGCCATGACCGGCCGCCTCTACCGACCGCAGGAGCCCGACATTGCCCGCGTGGCCCAGCTCGAGCAGAAGACCAACCAGTTCAACCTGACCACCCGCCGCTATTCCGAGGCGGCGATCCGCGCGTTCCTCTCCCGCGACGACGCCGTGGTGCTCGCTTTCCGCCTCGCCGACCGTTTCGGCGACCATGGCTTGACCTCCACCCTGATCGCGGTGCGGGAGGGCGACACGTTGCGCATCGACAGCTGGCTGATGAGCTGCCGCATCTTCTCGCGCACGGCGGAGGCGTTCATCCTGCGCGGCCTGCTGGCGATCGCGCGCCAGCGGGGGGTGCGGCGGATTGTCGGGGAGTATGTGGCGACGGCGAAGAACGGGGTGGTGGCGGATTTGTACGCGCGGTTGGGGTTTGTCGCGGTCGGAGATGGGACGTGGGGGTTGCAGGTGGGCGCTCCCGAATCCGATCGGCTGGCGACGGCGATCGGCTCGCAAGACGCGGAATGAATTCCGGACTGGAATTCATTCCACCCCTGCTCGATTGGGCGTTCGGCGTTGGGGCCAATGGCTCCGTCCATGTCGGCAGGGGCTGGTCGGGGCCGGAGCGCGACTTCCAGTGGACCCTCGGCGGCTCCAGCGAGCTCACCCTTCCTGAGCTACTCCAGCCTGACGACTACGTGCTCGAACTCCATGTCTCGCCATTCGTCCGGCCGGGCATTCTACCGCGTCAGAGATTGGCGATTTGGGCCGGCGATTGCGTCGTTGCCTCGTTCGGCGTTGATCGTCCGACCGTGCTGTCTTGTAGACTGCCCCGGCGTCTCATCGTCCCCGACCGGCCTCTCGTCCTCACGTTCAGCCTTCCGGACGCGCGATGTCCGTCTGAGATCGGCGTTTCTGGCGATACGCGCTCTCTTGCCCTACCTTCCACCGGGTCAGGCTTTGGCGGATGCACGAAGGCACCCATTTCCGCAGCTTGCCTCCGCTGCCGCTACTGGACGGGCGCCCAGGGCTGGAGGAAGACAGCGCGGGGTCGAGCCTGGGCCCAGCCGACGCAGCGGAAGTCGAGGCGTTCACCGGTCTGTCGCTCGATCAGCTCATGCTTCGCTTCGAGAGCCTCGGCCATAATTGTGAATTCGGTCTCATGCAACGACGATGCGGCGCCGAACCGCTCGGTCTCCTGCGATTCTCGGGCACCTTCCTTCGCGATTTGCTGCGCGGCCTGGAAGCTGATTTTGCCGGCGTCGGCGTGCCGGAAGCAGTTCGCCCGTTGCTGACACCAAATCAGGGCCGTCGCGAGTTCATGGTCGTCGAGGAGAATTACGGCCTGCAATACCACACGTTCATCTACGAAGATCAGGCGACTAGCGAGCCGGTAAGAGAACAGGAATCTCGCAAGCTGAAATTCTTGCGCCGGAAATTTCTGGAAGATCTCCAGGAAGGCGAAAAGATATTCGTCTGCGTTCGTTCCAATCCCCCGTTATCCGAGAGCGAGATGTTGCCGCCGACGCCGATCTCGACCCGCCCGTTGCTGAGGTTGTCGAGCACCGCCAAATCCTCGGCCAGCCGGATCGGATGGTTGAACGGCAGCAGGCACACATCGCAGGAAAACCGCACGCGCCTGGTGCGCGACGCCATCGCCGCCGCGACCGGAATCCACGAGGGAAGATACCCGTCATCGACGAAATGGTGCTCGGTGAACCACACGAGATCGAGCCCGAGCCCGTCGAGCCAGGCGACCTGATCGAGGATCGCGGCGTAGAGGCTGGGATTGTCCATCCCGCTGTCGGGCGGGTTGCGGAAATCATAGACGACGCCGAGGCGAAGCGCGTGGGCCATGTCTCTCCCCCTTCGTATGGCCCGACAGCGTAGAGCGGTTTGTCATAGACCGTTACCTCGCCGCCGTCTCAACCGCGTCATCGCGAGCGCAGCGCGGCAATCCCCAACCGCGTCATCGCGCCCCCACCGCGTTAGTTGCTGACTGACAACATTCAGGGCGTGCCAAGCCAGGCGCGCCGTCAGCGTTGAAACAGCAGCGGCAGCCAACGGGGCAAGGCAGTTGTCCGTTGGGCCGGCGGACCCGGACTCGCCCAGTCCGGCGGGCGCGCAGGCGGCGGCGCGGCGGGCCTGGTCACGGGGGCGGGGGCGGGGTTCAGCCGCGGCGGCGCTCCCCAAGGGGGAAAGCAAGGCGTCGGCTCCCACAAGGGAAGACCATCGGGCGACGCCACGGGGCGCAGCTCCGGTGCGCAGCTCGGCTGCTTGGCTCGCACCCGGCGCGGCCTGGGCGGCAGGCGCAGCGCCTCGGGCAGCGGATCGGGGGAGAGCTTGCGCCATAGTGGCCGCAAGAGCCGCCCGGCCTGCGGCGCGGCCGCCAGCAGGGCCCGCATCTCGGGATCGTCCAGCAGCCTCCGCAACTGCTCGTCGAACGCCGCCCGGAACACCGTCAGCAGCACCGGGCCGCGCGGACTGGCGGGCGGCCGGCGCTCCGGCCGCTCGGCGGCCGCACGCTCGGCAGCCGGGCGGCGCGCCCGCGGCGCGGCGGGCAGCCTGCCGGCGGTGAAGCGCGCATGGAGAACGCCGAGCCGCCGCAGCGTGGCCGAGAGGTAGCTCCCCAGCAGGATGGCGAGCGGCCAGCGCGCGTCGTGCCGGTCCCCGAGGCCCTCGCCCAGCACCCGCTTCACCTCCTCGACGAAGAGGGAGAAGCGGGGGACGAGGCCAGTTGGGAGTGAGGGGGCGGCGGCGGACATGGGGAGAGCATAGAGTTAGTTACAAATGTCAAGTCTGGTAAACCGATCGGGCCTCTAACGCTTCAGGATGGAGCCGAGCACCCCGCGCAGGATGGCGCGTCCTACTTGGCCGCCGACCTGGTTGCCGAAGCTGCGGGCTATCGACTTCGCCATCGCCTCGCCCAGGCCCTGCCGCCCGCCGTGGCCACCGAGCAGTTCGCCGAGCAAGCCGCCGCCCGCGGGCGCGGCAGGCTGGCGGGTGCGCCGGGGCGGCGAGTAGGGCTGCACATACCCCGACCCCGCTGGCCCGGCGCGGTCGCCGGTGCCCCAGGGATCGTCCTCGCGCACCGGCGCCGCCGCCTCTCCCCACGGCGAGGCCGGGACCGGGTCGGTCGCGACCGTCGTCGCGCGCCCTTGCAGGCGTTCGTAAGCCGATTCCCGATCGACCGGCGTGTCGTATTTCGCGCCGATCGGGCTCGCCGCGATGGTTTTCCCGCGCTCCTCCGGCGTGATCGCGCCGATCCGGCTGCGCGGCGGGCAGATCATGGCGCGCTCCACCACGCCGGGCACGCCGCCCGGCCCGAGCGTCGAGACCAGCGCCTCGCCGACCGCGAGCTCGGTGATCGCCGTCTCGACCTTGAATTTCGGGTTGGCGCGGAACGTCTCGGCGGCGGCCCGCACCGCCCGCTGTTCGACGGGCGTGAAGGCCCGCAGCGCGTGCTGCACGCGGTTGCCGAGCTGGCCGAGCACGTCCGGCGGCACGTCGATCGGGTTCTGCGTCACCAGGTAGACGCCGACCCCCTTGGAGCGGATCAGCCGCACCACCTGGGTGATCTTCTCGACCAGCGGCTTCGGTGCGTCCTTGAACAGCAGATGCGCCTCGTCGAAGAAGAACACGAGCTTCGGTTTGTCGAGATCGCCCACCTCCGGCAGTTCCTCGAACAGCTCGGAGAGCAGCCACAGCAGGAACGTCGCATAGAGGCGCGGGCTGGCAACCAGCTGGTCGGCGGCCAGCACGTTCACCGCGCCGCGTCCGTCCGGGGTGACGAGCAGCAGATCCGCGAGTTCGAGCGCGGGCTCGCCGAAGAACGGCTCGCCGCCGGCCTGTTCCAGCGCCAGCAGCTTGCGCTGGATGGTGCCGATGGTCGCCTTGCTGACGTTGCCGTACAGCGTGGCGAGCTCGTCGGCGCGCCCGGCGACATAGACCAGCAGGGCGCGCAGATCCTTGTAGTCGAGCAGCAAGAGCCCTTCGTCGTCGGCCAGCTTGAAGGCGACATTGAGCACGCCCTCCTGCACCTCGTTGAGGTCGAGCATCCGGCCGAGCAGCACCGGCCCCATCTCCGCCACCGTCGCGCGGATCGGGTGGCCCTGCCGGCCGAACACGTCCCAGAACACCACGGGCGCCGCGCGATAGGCGAAATCCACCAGCCCGACGGAGGCCGCGCGCTGCTCCAGCTTCGGATTGGGCCGGCCCGGCTCCGAGATGCCCGAGAGATCGCCCTTGATGTCGGCGCAGAACACCGGCACGCCGGCGGCGGCGAAGCCCTCCGCGAGCACCTGAAGGGTCACGGTCTTGCCGGTGCCGGTGGCCCCCGCGATCAGCCCGTGCCGGTTGGCGCGCGCCAGGCTCAGCCACGCCGGCTGGTCGCCACGCCCGACCAGGATCGCGTTCTCCGCCGTCGCCGTCTCGCTCATCACTTGCCCGCTGGTTCACCTGGCAGCGACAATAGCATCGGATCCGGGGGGTGGCGTGCCGGGCGCCCGGTCCTCATATCAGTCCCCGCTGCCAGGAACCCCGCCGCATGTCCCAAACGCTGATCCGCCCGACCCCGCCCGGCCTGTTCATGCCGCCGCGCCAGCCGGTCAAGCCGGTGACCCGGCAGCTGCGGGTGGTGTCGGAGTACGAGCCCAACGGGGACCAGCCGACCGCGATTCGCGAGCTGGTCCGCGGGGTGGAGGCGGCCGAGCAGGACCAGGTGCTGCTCGGCGTCACCGGCTCGGGCAAGACTTTCTCGATGGCCAAGGTGATCGAGGCGGTGCAGAAGCCGACGCTTGTGCTGGCGCCGAACAAGACGCTGGCGGCCCAGCTCTACGGCGAGATGAAGAACTT
>DATIMU010000004.1:0-8631 GCA_035475015.1 Acetobacteraceae bacterium | reverse complement strand
CGGATGAAATCGAGATCCTGCGTCCGCTCGCGCACCGCCTGCGCCACGGCGGCCACGACTTCGGGGGCGTAACGGTCCAGCTCCTCCAGCAGCGTGCGCGCGGTGAACACGAACATCCCCGAGTTCCACAGGTGTCGCCCCGATGCGACGAGTGTGGCCGCCGTGGGGGCGTCGGGCTTCTCGATGAACCGCGTCAGGGCGTGGATGCCGGGCAGGCCGGGCAGCGCCTCGCCGACCTCGATATAGCCGTATCCGGTCTCGGCGGCTGCCGGCTTCATTCCGAAGGTGACGACGCGTCCCTGGCGCGCGGCCTCGACGGCGCGGGCGAGCAGTCGATGCAACGCGCCACCGTCGGGGATCGCGTGATCGGCCGGCATCATCCACAGCACCGCGTCGGGATCGCTCTCGGCGACCAGCAACGCGGCGGCGGCGATGGCCGGGGCGCTGTTCCGGCCGACCGGCTCCAGCACGACGCGCGCGCCGTCGATCCCGGCGGCGCGCAGCTGCTCGGCGATAAGGAAGCGGTGTTCGTGGTTGCACACCACGACCGGCGGGGCGAAGCCGGGGCCACGCGCGCGCAGCGCGGTCTCCTGGATCATCGAGCGGTCCGAGATCAGCGGCCAGAGTTGTTTTGGAAAGCTTTCCCGCGAGACCGGCCAGAGCCGGCTTCCGGAGCCGCCGGACAGGATCACGGGGATGACGCGCTGTTCGCTCATGCTGGTGCTGCGGCTCCGCGGCCCGGGTTGCGTCAGGATGGCGGAATGAATTCCGCCTACGGGGATTTGTAGGACGGAAGCGCCGGCCGGCGTAGGGTGGAATTCATTCCGCCAGCTTAGCGGAAGACGATCTCCACCCGGCGGTTCTGCGGCTCGCGCACGCCCTGGCCGGTGGGCACCAGCAGATGGGTCTCACCGAACCCCTGCACGCTGATGGCGTCGCGCGGCACGCCGTCGCGCACCAGTTCGGCGGTGACGGTCTGCGCGCGCCGGACCGAGAGGCGCTGGTTGTATTCCGGGCTGCCGGACGTATCAGTGTAGCCGTTCACCTCGATGCGTGTGTACTGCACCCGGGTCGAGTTCTCGGCGGCCTCGCGGACGATCTGCCGCCCCCGGTCGGTCAGGTCGGCGCGGTCCCAGTCGAAGAAGATCAGATAGGAGCGGGCCGGCGCCGGGGCGGGGGCCGCGACGGGCGCGGGTGCCGGAGCGGGTGGCGGGGCGACGTTGAAGGCGTAGCGGACGCCGAGCAACAGGCTGTGGCTGTACTGATTGCGCAGATCGAAATTGCCGGCGCCCACGACCGGCGGCGCGCCCTGCACGGTGCTTGCCTTGAAAGCCTGCGGGCCGACCGTCTCGAAGAAGCGGTACTCGCTGGTGATCGAGAGGCCGGGCACGTTTGGGATCGGGAATGAGAGGCCGGCGATCACCTGATAGGCGAAGCCGCCCTCGGTGTCGTTGGTGCGCAGCGCGAAGGGATAGTTGGTGCCGGTCGCGGCGAGATTGTCGAGGCTGGTCCAGGCATAGCCGGCGCCGAGCCCGACATAGGGATAGAGCCAGGGCACGCCGATATCCATGTCGAACAGGGCGTTGGCCATCACCGCCGCGGAGCGCAGTTCGCCGCCGAGCGCGGTCGGGAACACCGTCCCTGTGAGGTGCCCGGGCGAGGTCTGGCGGTAGCTGCCCTCGAGCTCCAGCCGCACGCCGTTGCCGAAGCCGTAGCCGACGCTCCCCACGCCGGCGAAGCCGCTGCTGCCTGTGAGGTTCAGTCCGGGTGTGCGCAGCCCCGGAGATGGTCGCACATCGACGTCCTGCAGGAAGTTGTAGCCGGCCCCGGCGCCTATATAGAGGCCCTGGAATGGCTGCGCCCGGGCCGCCACGGGAAGGGCGAGAAAGCTCGCCGCGAGCAGAGCAACCCCGAAACGCATGGTCATCCTCTCTTGATCCTCGGCCAAGTCGGCCGGGGCCGCGTCGGGAATATCGTCCCGCGGCATTCAACGCGCATCCCTGGGTAGCACGGGAATCCTCGCCCAAGGGTATCGGCCCGTGTTGTTTTCGCAAACTGTGCTCTGGCGACAACAGGTGTACACGGAACGGGGCGCCTCTCAGCGCCCCGCCTCGCGTATCAACCCGACGGCCGTCTTAGCGGATGATGATCTCCACCCGGCGGTTCTGCGGCTCGCGCACGCCGGGGCCGGTGGCCACCAGCAGATGCGTCTCGCCGAAGCCCTGGATCGAGATCGCGTTGCGCGGCACGCCATCCCGCACCAGCTCCGCCGCGACGTTCTGCGCGCGCCGGACCGAAAGCCGCTGGTTGTAGGCCGGAGTTCCCGACGTGTCGGTGTAGCCGTTCACCTCGATGCGCGTGTACTGCACGCGGGTCGAGTTCTCGGCCGCCTCGCGGATGATCTGCCGTGCGCGCCCGGTGAGGTCCGCCCGGTCCCAATCGAAGAACACGAGGTAGGAGCGTGCCGGCGCCGGGGCAGGGGCCGCGACCGGAGCAGGCGCGGGCGGCGGCGGGGCGGCGGTGTTGAAGGCGTAGCGGACGCCCAGCAGGATGCTGTGGTTGTACTGGTCGCCGGCCTTCGTCTCGACGAAGGAGCGCTGGAAGCCGGTGTCGACCGAACCATTATACTTCGCGCCGCTGAGGACGCCGAAGAACCGGTATTCGGCGGTCAACGACAGGCCGGCAACGCCGGGGATCGGGTAGGCGATACCGGCGATGGCCTGGTAGGCAAAATTGCCGTCCGAGTCGTTCGACTTGTAGTAGAACGGAAAATTGGTGCCGTAGGAGTGCAGCGAGTCGTAGTTCGTCCAGGCGTAGCCGGCGCCGACGCCGATATACGGGAAGACGTAGCTCTGCCCGCCGGTCCACTTCGCGATGTCGAAGTCGTACAGCACGTTCGTCATCACGCCGTAGGTGACCTCGTTGCCGCCCGAGTTGGTCGGGAACGGCGTGCCGGTGACCTTGTCGACCCGATTGTTGCGGGCGTTGCCTTCCAGTTCCACCCGCAGGCCGTTGCCGAAGCCCCAGCCGAGGCTGATGACGCCGACTTCGCCGACACCGTACTGCTTGTTCAGGCCTGTGTTCACTCCGAGCGGCACGCCGCCGAAGCCGGACCCCAGGACGATGCCCGTGCCGGGACCGTTCACCACGGTCAGACCCTTGACGCTCTCGTCCTGCCTGAAATTAACGCCGGCGCCTGCCCCGACATACAGGCCGGTCACCGGCTGAGCATACGCGGCAACCGGTGCTGCCAACACCGTTGCCGCCAGCAACGCACCTCGAAACTGCATTCACCGTCACTCCTCGTTCGATCGTCGAGAGCCGCAAGGACCACCCCGGCGGCGGCCCGTAAAGCCACGATCTCGTGGGTGATGAACGCAGGTGCAGCATAAAGAGCGCTTTGGTTTCCGGCACTTGGCGAAAATTTTTCGGCTCTGTGTCCGGAATGCCACGGGCGGCTCGGCAAGCGGATATCGAAGGCGAATGCCGGACAAGAAAAGGGGCGCCTCGCGGCGCCCCCGATCCGACGTGTCCAGTGAAATTCGCGATTACTGGATGATGATTTCCACACGGCGGTTCTGCGGCTCGCGCACGCCGGGGCCGGTGGGCACCAGCAGATGCGTCTCGCCGAAGCCCTGGATCGAGATGGCGTTCCGCGGCACGCCGTCCTTGACCAGTTCGGCCGCGACGGCCTGCGCGCGTCGCACCGACAGGCCCTGGTTGTACTTCGGGGTGCCCGAGGTGTCGGTGTAGCCGTTCACCTGGATGCGGGTGTACTGCACGCGGGTCGAGTTGTCCGCCGCCTCACGGACGATCTGCCGCGCGCGGTCGGTCAGGTTGTAGCGATCCCAGTCGAAGAACACGAGGTAGGAGCGGGCCGGCTGCACCACGGGTGCAGGGGCCGGAGCCGCGATGACGGGCGGCGGCGCGGCGTTGAAGGCGTAGCGCACGCCGATCAGGAGGCTGTGATTGAAGTCGTCGCTCGCCTTGACGTGCTGGTTGTAGATCCCCGCCGGGATGCCGACCGGCGCGAGGGCGCCTTGCGTGACGAACGTGCCGTTGTAGCCACGATCCCCGGTGACGGCCATGAAGCGGTATTCGGCGGTGAACGCCAGGCCCGGCACCGCCGGGATCGGCACCGCCACGCCGAGGATCGCCTGCGCAGCAAAGGAGCCCTGCGTCTTGTTGAAGGTGCTCTGGTCGCCGAAATTGTCGAACGCGCGCACGCTCTGCCAGTCAGCCCACTGATAGCCGACGCCGACGCCGACATAGGGCTGCACGTACGGCACCATCGTGAAGTCATACAGCGCGTTGACCATCACGCCGTATTTCTGCTCGGTCCCGCCGCTGTGGCTCGCGCTGAAACCGCCGATGTTGTTGCTGGTGAACTTGTCCACCGAGTTGTTGCGGTAGCTGCCTTCGAGCTCGGCCCGCAGACCATTGCCGAAGCCCCAGCCGACGCTGCCGAGGCCGACGAAGCCCGGGTTGAAGCTGAGGCTTCTGCCGGTCACCGACGCCCCGTTCGGCAGGACCGAGAGGCCGCCTTTGACGTTCTCGTCCTGCATGAAATTGACGCCGACGCCGGCGCCGATATACAGGCCCGAGACCGGCTGGGCCTGAGCGTTCGCCGCCGTCGGCGCGGCCAGCAAGGCCATCGGCGCGGCCAGCACGGACGCTGCTAGAAGCGCGCTCCGGAAGTTCATCTCTTCTCTCCTCAACTTGTCTGCCTACGCGATCCGCGCAGCCGGGGCATCGACGCTGGATCGCGTCTCAAGCCACTCGGTTGATGCAACCTAACACCATCGCCGAGCTTGAGGAGAGGGTTGTGATGCGTTTTTCCCTCAGTGTGGCGTCATTACAACAACAAGCTAACCTGCGCAACGAAGTCCGGCTCCTCCTCAGCCTCGATGCAGCGGCAATCGAGCCACAATCGGCCGCCCCCGATGCGGCCGATGACCGGCACGGGCAGCGCGCGCAGCCGGGCCGCGAGGCCGTCCAGGCCGTCGCCGGCCAGGGTGACAGCGGCGGAATCGAGCAGGTCGAGCGGACGCGCGCCCGAGCCGACCTGGCTGCGGCAGGACGCCACCGTCACCGGACGGTCCGGCAAGGCGGCCTGGAAGGCCGGGGCGATCCGTTCTGCGGTCGCGCGGATCTCGCCGGCGGGGCGGGCGAGCAGCCGCAGCGTCGGCAGGCGGGCCGCCAGGCGCTCGGGCATCAGGTAGAGCCGGAGCACCGCTTCCAGCGCGGCGAGCCTCGCCTTGTCGAGGCGCAGCGCGCGCTTGAGCGGGTTGGCGTTGAGCCGCGCGATGAGGTCCGCCCGCCCGACCACCAGCCCGGCCTGCGGGCCGCCGAGGAGCTTGTCGCCCGAGAAGGTGACGAGGTCGACGCCGGCGGCGAGGGCTTCCCCGGGCGTCGGCTCGTGCGGCAGCCCCCATTCGGCGAGGTCCACCAGGCTGCCGCTGCCGAGATCCTCGACCAGCGGCAATTTCGCCTCGCGCGCGATACCGGCCAGCTCGGCGAGGGGCACGGTCGCGGTGAAGCCCGTCACCGCGTAGTTGGACGGGTGTACCCGCATCAGCAGCGCCGTCCCGGGCCCGATCGCGCTTCGGTAGTCGCGGGCGTGGGTGCGGTTGGTGGTACCGACTTCGACGAGCTTCGCCCCGGCGCGGGCCATGATCTCGGGCACCCGGAACGACCCGCCGATCTCCACCAACTCGCCGCGCGAGACCGGCACCTCCGCGCCCAGCGCCAAGGTGTTGAGGACCAGCAGCACGGCGGCGGCGTTGTTGTTGACCACGGTGGCCGCTTCGCCGCCGGTGAGCGCGCGCAGGAGCTCGCTGATCGGTGCGTCCCGCTCGCCGCGCCGCCCGGTCGCGAGGTCGAACTCCACCGAGGTCGGATGCGCCAGCGCCTCGGCCGCCGCCGCCGCCGCCTCGGCGGGCAGCGGGGCGCGGCCGAGATTGGTATGCAGGATGGTTCCGGTCAGGTTGAACACCCGCCGCTGGACCGGGGCGAAGCGCCGCGCCAGGGCATCGGCGGTGGTCTCGAGGATCGCCTCCGCCGCGACCGGAAAGCGCCGTGCGGCGCGCAGACGGGCGAGCTCCTCCCGCAGCGCGGCGAGGGTGGCGGCGCGGCCGAAGCGGGCGAGCAGCACCTCGCACGCCGGGGTGCCCAGCAGGCTGTCGAGCGAGGGCAGGGGGCTCGTCATCGTCAGACGATCTTCGCCTCGAACGGCGGCAGCAGGTCGGGCGCCTCGAACTCGATCACCCAGAGGTCGGGATCGAAGCGGAGCTGGCGGGCGATGTAGGCGTCGGCGGCCTCCTGATCGACCGGCGCCGCACCAGTGCCGCGCATCCACGCCGCCGCGCCGTCGGCCGCGCGTACCTGCGAGAGCACCGACAGCCCCTCGCGCCCGTGCAGCACCAGCAGGATGCCGCCGGCGTCCGCGTCGCCCTTGCGGACGATGGTGCCGGGCCGGCCGGCCCGGTCGCCGAGGCGCAGCGCCATCGAGATCCACAGGCCGGCCTTCACCCGCGGCGCCGCGTCCATCCCTATGGCCCCGCCAACACGCCGCCATCGAGCGGCAGCGCGTGGCCGGTGATGCTGGCGGCACCGGCGCCGAGCAGGAAGGCAACCGCCTCGGCCACCTCATCCGGCGTGGTAATTCGCCCGGTCGGCACGCCGGCGGCGGCGTCCTTGGCAGTCATGCCAAGCTCGCGGAACCGCTGCTCCGCCATGTCGGTCGCCGCCCAGCCCGGGCAGACCGCATTCACCGTGATACCGCGCGGCGCCAGCGCCAGGGCGAGCGCGCGGGTGAGGCCGATCACGCCGTGCTTGGCGGCGCAGTACGCCGTCTGGTCGGCGACCCCGCGCAGCCCCAGGATCGAGGCGATGTTGACGATCCGCCCGCTGCCGTCCGGCAGTCTTCCCAGCGCCGCCTTGCAGCAATGATACGTGCCATGCAGGTTGCTACTGACGATCGCGTGCCACAGCACATCGTCGCCATCCAGCGCATTGGCCCCCGCAAGGCCGGCATTGTTGACCAGCGCGTCCACCCGCTCGAGCGGGGCGAGCAGCCTGGCGACCGAGGCCGCGTCGGCCACGTCACAGGCGGCGAAGCGGACCCCCGCGGGCAGGGCCTCCCCCGGCGGCTGCCGCGCGGCGGCGAGCACGTCGAACCCGTCCGCCGCCAGCCGCGCCGCGATCGCCCGCCCGATCCCCCGCGTCCCTCCGGTCACCACCGCCAGCTTCATTGCGCGGTGGTTCCGCCATCGACGGGCAGGATGACGCCGGTGATGAAGGAGGCGGCATCGGAGGCCAGGAAGGTGACCGCCGCCGCGATCTCCGCCGGCCTGGCGAAGCGGCCGAGCGGCACGGAGCTGCGATAGGCCTCGTCCGAGCCGGCGGTGAACCGCTCGGGGTAGCGTTCGGCGAGCTGGCGGATCACCAGGCCGAGCATCGCCGTGTCGGTGCTGCCTGGCGCGATGCAGTTGACCCGGATGTTGTATGCCGCCCAGTCGAGCGCGGCACTGCGGGTGAGCTGCGCCAGCGCCCCCTTGCTCGCGCCATACGCGGCACTGACCGGCTTGCCGATCAGCGCCTGATCGCTGGCGATGTTGACGATGGCCCCCCGCTTGCCCGCGATCATGCCGGGCAGCACGGCGCGCATCAAAGTGTACGGCGCGAGGAAATTGACCCGGAACACCGCCTCGACCTCGGCCGGCGGGGTTTCCAGCACGCTGCCGAGCACCGTCACACCAGCGCAATTCACCAGGATGTCGACCGGCCCGCGCGCCGCGATCAGCGATGCCGCGCGCTGCTCCAGGGTAGCGATGTCGGAGAGATCGAAATCCGGCAGGTCGAGCCCGATGACCTCGGCGCCCTCTGCCTCGAACAGCGCGGCGACGGCGCCGCCGATCCCGCCGCGATGGCCGGTGACGATCGCGCGGCGTCCTTCCAGCCCGAACACGGCCTGTCGCATAGGCGCCTCTTCCCGCATGAGCCGGCCCGTATAGCCGATCCCGCCGGTCCCGGCCTAATCTCGCCCGGCTTTGGGGGACGCTCGGCATGAAACGATTCGCAGGCTGGCTGGCTCTGCTCGCACTCCTGGCGCTCGCCGGGCCGGTGCGCGCCCAGGAAAAAATCCGCTTCGGGATCGACTGGACCGCCGAGGCGGAATATGGCGGCTTCTACCAGGCGGTGGCGACCGGCATCTACAAGAAGCACGGGCTCGACGTGACCATCGAGCAGGGCGGGCCGCAGGTGAATCACCTGCAGCTGCTGATCGCCGGTCGGCTCGACTTCGCGATCATCTCGAACAGCCTGCTCGCCCTCAACCTGGTGCAGCAGAACGTGCCCTACCGGGCGGTCGCGGCCATGTTCCAGAAGGACCCCTCGGTGCTGATCGCGCATCCCGGCGCGGGCAACGACAGCTTCGAGGCGCTGAAGGGCAAGCCGATCATGATAAGCGCCGACACCCGCGCCGGCTGGTGGAACTTCCTCAAGGCGCGGTTCGGCTACACCGATGCGCAGGTGCGGCCCTATACTTTCAACCTGCAACCATTCCTCGCCGACAAGAACGCGGTCCAGCAGGGTTTCCTGGGCTCCGAGCCGTTCTCCATCCAGCAGGCG
>DATIMU010000003.1:0-5284 GCA_035475015.1 Acetobacteraceae bacterium | reverse complement strand
GCACTCGGCATCGCCACCAATTTCTTCATGTACGTGTTCGTCAATATCGCGATGGTGATGGGCGCGATCCCGGTCGGCGGCGTGCCGCTGCCGCTGGTCTCGCATGGCGGCTCGGCGATGATTACCGTGATGCTGGGTTTTGGGATTCTCATGTCGGTCTATGTCCATCGCGACGTGGAGTGGCCCGACCGGCGCGACGAGATCTGAACGGCATTGCGCCCGTCCAGCTCCGCTTCGCAGAGCCCTGGCTTGCTGCGCGCGTATCGCCGCACGTCCTACACGGCAGGGCCGATCGCCGTCCGCGTTGGGGGGCGTTCCGCTGGCGCCGATACGATCCTGGCCCAGTACGCCGCGCGCGAGGGCGGTTTCGTCACCGCCTGGAACCCGCTTTCTCGACGAATGCCCGACGGATGGAACCAGCGAATGCAGCGTGCCCTGGCTGCGCGGCTGCGTCACCTGCCGTCGTTCGGCGGACGGGGGATCGGGCGTGGCTGGTCCGAGGAACATTTGCTCGTCATGGCCGACCACCGCCGCCTATTGGCGCTCGCGCGACGCTTCCGGCAGTTCGGGATCGTGGTCATCGGTCGCGGTCGACCGGCCCGCCTGGTTTTGCTCCCCTGGCGGGGGCTCGCCGCATCCGCAATCCCGTCAGCACCGTCTCCAGCGCCCGGACGTGATCCAGCCCGGTACGCGCCGGGTCCGCGGCGCCGGCGGAAGCGACGGCGGCTTCCGTGACCGCGCCGAGCAGCAGACGGGCCAGCGGCGGCACTGGCTGATTGGCGATCAGCCCTTGGGCCATCGCGGCGTCCAGCGCCATCGGGATCATGCGGCCGAAATGGCGCGCGTCGATCTCGCGCCAGCGTTCCCAGCCGAGCACCGCCGGTCCGTCCTGCAGGATGATCCGTCCGGTGCGGGCCTCGGCGCAGGCGGTGAAATAGGCCCGCGAGCCCACCACCATGCCGTCCAGCGCGTCCTTGGCCTGCGTGGAGGCGGCGACCACGCGCTGCACCAGCGCCTCGGAGGTAGCCTCGAACACCGCCTCGAACACGTTCTCCTTGGTAGCGAAGTGATGGTAGACCGCGCCCTTCGCGACGCCCGCGGCCGCCGCGATCCCGTCCACGGTCGTTGCCGCAAAGCCGTGTTGCCCGAAAAGATCCTCGGCCGCCGTGAGGATGGCCTTGCGGGTATTCGCCCGCCGTTCCGCCTGACTGACCATGCGCGCATCATAGCACCGCCCTCTCGTACCGCGACTTGACAAACCGACCCGAAGTCGGTTTATATCGCGGCGGGCGCCGGCGAGATCGTTTCAAACGTCTTGTATCCCGCGTCAGCTCTTAGCAACGGCAACGGAGCACCGATATGCCAAGCACACGTGCGGTCGACAATTTCGTCTCCCTGGTCGAGGCCGGCCAGTTCATCGAGGCCCTCGAGGGCTTCTATCTCGAGGATGCAACCATGCGCGAGAATATGGACCCGCCGCGCGTCGGGCTGCCGACGCTGATTGAAGCGGAGCGCCGCGTGATGGCGGCCAGCAGAAGCGTCGCCGGTCGCCGGGTCGGCCCGGTGTTCATCGACGGCGACAAGGTGGCGATCCGCTGGCATTTCGAGTTCACCGGCGAAACGGGC
Source organism: Acetobacteraceae bacterium (assembly GCA_035475015.1). Classification (GTDB taxonomy): domain Bacteria; phylum Pseudomonadota; class Alphaproteobacteria; order Acetobacterales; family Acetobacteraceae; genus JAFKFI01. The sequence goes on along the minus strand of DATIMU010000003.1, from coordinate 3,658 downwards.
GAGACTCGCACACTCGACGAGATCACCTGGCAGCGCTGGCAGGGCGAAAAGATCGCCGAGGAGCAATTCTTCTACGATCCGAAGCAGCTCGGGCGCTAGGGTCGCTCTTCGTCACGACGTTGGTTTCGTGGGCGCCGGAACTTGCGCCAGAGCATGATTGCATCAGGTTTATCCGTTTCGTCATCGCGAGGAGCGCTTGCGACGAAGCGATCCATGCCGCCCGCGCGATGGATCGCCATGCCGCCCAGGAGCGGCTCGCGATGACGGGTGTAGCCGGTATGAATAAGTCAGGAGGTCAAATGGTGAGCGGAACCACGTCGCTGCGGCCGGCCACCGCGGAGGACGCGGGCGCCATCCGCTCCCTGACACGCGAGGCCTATTCCAAATGGGTGCCAATCATCGGACGCGAGCCCAAGCCGATGACGGCCGACTATGTGGAAGCCGTGCGGAAACATCGCATTGATCTGCTGTATATCGACGGCGCACTGGTAGCGCTCATCGAGATGATCCCGGGCGCCGACCACCTTCTCATCGAGAATGTCGCGGTCGCTCCGGCCTTTCAGGGCAGGGGCCTGGGCAGAAAGCTGATGGCCCATGCCGAGCAGGTAGCGGTGTCGTTGGGGCACCCTGAGATCAGGCTCTACACCAACAAGCTGTTTGCCGGGAATGTGCGGCTCTATCAGCGGCTGGGCTACGGGATCGATCGGGAGGAGGAGTTCAGGGGCGGGCTTACCGTCTATATGAGCAAGCCCGTTCAAGCGTGACTCACGCGGCACTCTCGAACGCGGCGGGGCGGTCCTCGGTGGTGGTTCGACGCAATTCCCGTCGCTCCGACAAATCGTAGCGCCGGCCGCGATGGACGGTGCTGCGGTTGTCCCACATCACCAGATCGCCGGCTTGCCATTCGTGCCGGTAGACGAACGGGCGCTGCGTCGCGTGCTCCAGCAGGTCGGCCAGCAGCATCCGGCTTTCCGCGAGCGCCATGCCCTCGATGCGGTGCGCGTGCACGCCGACGAACAGCAGCTTGCGGCCGGAGCCGGGATGCGTACGGACGAGCGGCCAGCGCACCGGCGGCATCATCGCGCGCTGCGCCTCGGTGTAGCCGGTGTCGCCCAGCATGATGCGCGAATGCAGCGCGGAATGCTCCGCCTCCTTGCCCTCCAGTTCCGCCTTCATGCCGTCGGGCAGCGCGTCGTACGCGGCGCGCAGATCGGCGAACTCGGTCTCGCCGCCCCAGGACGGCAGCACCACGGCGTGCAGCATCGAGTATTTGCCCGCCGGACGCTGGAAGGAGCTGTCGCTGTGCCAGAGCTGATTGGCGATGTTGCTGACGACCTTGCGGCTCTCCCGGTCGGCGATGCCGCCGTCGGTGTCGACATTCGAGATGTCGATGATCTCGTCGTGCTCCATCCGCTCGGCTTGCTTCTTGAGCTTCTTCAGCCCGAGATCGAGCGTGCCGAACTGCCGCGCCATCGCCACCTGCTCGCCCTGCGAGAGCGCCTGATCGCGAAACACCAGGACGGCGTTGCGGTCCATCGCCGCGTCGATCTCCGCCACGGTCGCCGGATCGAGCGGTCGGCTCAGGTCGACGCCGCCGATCTCGGCCGCGAACAGCGGGTGAAGCCGCCGCATCTCCAGGCCCATCGTGCCCTCCTGTTCTGGCGCGTCGGGCCGATCTTCTCGCAGCCGATCAGCGATGCCAACCGCCACCACGCCAGCCACCCCAGCCGCCGCCCCTCCAGCCGCCACCCCATCCGCCACCCCATCCGCCACGCCATCCGCCGCCCCAGCCCCAGCCGCCGCCCCATCCGCCGCCGATGACCACGGTGGGGGCGGCGACGTAGGCGCCGTACGCGGGATAGGGATAGCCGTAGGCGGGGTAGGGATAGCCGTACGGGTAGCCGGGATACCCGGCGTAGCTCGTCGGGATCGGCTGGATGGTGTTGCCGTGCGCCACCATGCACTGCGCGTAGCCGATGTCGTATCCCGCCTGCAGGCCGCCCGCGGAGGCATAGGCATTGTTGACGCCCGCCGCCGAGCCGACCAGCAGGCCGCTGCCGGCGCCGATCGCCGCCCCGGCGCCCGGATTGCCGGCCGCCGCGCCGATCAGCGCACCCGCAGCCGCGCCGACCGCGGTTCCCACGACGGCGCTGCCCACGGCACTCTGGGTCGCGACCTGCGACGGATTGGCGTAACCCGTCTGCCCCGCCGCATACTGGCGGCACAGGAGATCGTCTTGCTGGAAGACCTGGAACGTTTTGCCCGACCCCGGCAACGCCATGACCGACGGCCCGGCCGGCGGCGGCACGACGCAACCCGCGAGGCCGAGCGCACCGATGGCCACGGCGGCGGGCGGGAGCAGGCGCGGGGAGGACATCTCAATGCTCCGTTGACACGGCGTTACCATACCAGAATGGCAGAAAGAGGGTGAACATGGCTGATTACGAATTCGTCACCGTGGATGTGTTCACCGACCAGCGGTTCGGCGGCAATCCGCTCGCGGTGTTCCCCGACGCGCGCGGCCTGTCGGACGCGCAGATGCAGGCGATGGCCCGCGAGTTCAATCTCTCGGAGACGACCTTCGTGCTGCCTGCCGCCGACCCGGCCAACACGGCGCGGGTGCGCATCTTCACCCCGGTCCGGGAATTGCCCTTCGCCGGTCATCCCAACGTCGGCACCGCCTTCGTCCTCGCCCGCGCGGCGTCCGACCGGCCGGAGACGATGATTTTCGAGGAGGGCGCCGGCCCGGTCGTGGTGACGATCCTGCGCGGCGCCGACGGCAAGCCCAGCGGCGCGGAACTCGAAGCACCGCATTCGCTGTCGATCGGTGACGGGCTGCCCAGCGACACGCTCGCGGACTGCGTCGGGCTCGACCCGTCCGACGTACGTACGGAGGCCCATTATCCGCTGGTCGCCGGGGTCGGGCTCGGCTTCATCATCGCCGAGTTGACCGATCGGGAGGCGCTGGCCCGCGCCCGTCCGGACCCGTCGGCGTTTCGCGAGGCCGCCGAAAGCTTCCCGCACCTCGCCGATCATTTCGCGATCCACCTGTATGCGCGCGATCCGGACGACCCGGCCCGCCTCGCCACCCGCATGTTCCACCCGCTCGGCGGCATCGCCGAGGACCCCGCCACCGGCAGCGCCAACGCGGCCCTCGCGGCGCTGCTGGTCTCGCTGGCGCCGGGGGAGGATGTCACGCTCGGCTTCGACATCGTCCAGGGCGTCGAGATGGGCCGTCCGAGCCGCCTGATCGCCGAGGCCAGCAAGACGGGAGAAGGTGCGGTGCTGGCGCGGATCGGCGGCAGCTGCGTGCCGGTGATGCGCGGCGTCGTGGAGCTTTGAGGGAGCCAATCATGAGCAGTTCAAGCAATCGGCGGATCGTCCTCGCGTCGCGCCCCGCCGGCGCGCCGGTCGCGGGCAATTTCCGGCTCGAAACCGTGCCCGTGCCGGAACCGGGGGAGGGGCAGGTGCTGCTGCGCAGCATCTGGCTGTCGCTCGCGCCGTACATGTTCTGGCGGATGCGCGACGAGAAATCCTACGCCCCGCCCGTGGCGCTCGGCGAGGTGATGGTGGGGGCGACGGTCGGCGAGGTCGTGGCGTCGCGCCATGAGGGCTTCGAGCCGGGCGATCTGGCACTCGGCGGCGGCGGCTGGCAGGA
>DATIMU010000002.1:0-2778 GCA_035475015.1 Acetobacteraceae bacterium | reverse complement strand
CTTCGGCATGGGCAGCTACATCACCGCCTGGACCGCGAAGCACTGGGGCCTCTCCGCCGAGGTCGCCATCCTGCTCGGCGGCGCCACCGGCGGCATTCTGGGCCTGGTGCTCGGCTACATCGCGATCCGCCGACAGGGGCTCTACTTCGCCATGATTACCCTGGGCCTTGCCCAGATGGTCTACTTCTTCTGTCTGCAGGCGCCCTTCACCGGCGGCGAGGACGGCATCCAGCAGGTGCCGCGCAGCGCGCTGTTCGGCTTCATCTCGATGCAGCCCGACATGAACATCTATTGGCTGGTCGCCGTCGTGTTCGTGCTCGGGTTCTTGCTGATCCACCGCGTCGTCCACTCGCCGTTCGGCCAGGTGCTGAAGGCGATCCGCGAAAACGAGCCGCGCGCCACCTCGCTCGGCTACCGCACCGACGACTACAAGCTGATCGCCTTCGTGCTCTCCACCTTCCTCGCCGGCATCGCCGGCGGCACCAAGGCGCTGGTGTTCGGCATCGCGACCCTGACCGACGTGCACTATTCCATGTCGGGCGAGGTGGTGCTGATGGTGCTGCTGGGCGGCCTCGGCACCATCTTCGGCCCAGTGATGGGCGCGCTGGTGCTGACCGCGATGGAGAACTATCTGGCGCAGTTCGGCGCCTGGGTGACGGTGACGCAGGGAGCGATCTTCATGATCTGCGTGCTCGCCTTCCGCCGCGGCATCATCGGCGAGCTCGGCGCGAAGCTGCGGATACAGCTCTGAGCAGGCCAACGCCGAGCCCGACGCGCACGGGCGGCAGCTGACCGGCGCCGCCCGTGACCTTCCTGCAACCCAAGCCTTCGGGTCGCTTCAGCCTCTCTTGCCTGTTCCATCCGGAATCGGTCGCGGTGATCGGCGCCGACACGCCGGCCGGTCGCCATGTGTTGCGCAATATCCTGGCCGGCGGCTTCACCGGCCCGATCCTTGCCGTGGCCGCGAATGACGGCGTGGTGGAAGGTGCGCGGACCTACCCGGACATCGCCGCGCTGCCGATCGCACCGGAACTCGCCGTATTCGCCGGGGAGGAAGATCGTGTCGCGGCCGACGCGGCGGCGCTCGCGGCCAGGGGGAGCTTCGCCGGAATTGTCGTCACGCCCGGCGGCGATCTGGCTGCGGTCGCACGTGCGACCGGGATGCGGCTGCTCGGGCCGGGTTCGTTTGGGATCGCGGTCCCGGAGATCGGGCTCAATGCGACGCGCGGCCATCTGCCGCCGCCCAAGGGCCGTCTCGCGCTGGTGTCGCAATCGGCCGCGCTGTGCCGGGCGGTGCTGGATTGGGCCGAGCCGAACGGCGTCGGGTTCAGCCATGTCGTCGGCATCGGCGGCAACGCGGATATCGGCTTCGGCCTGGTGCTGGACTGGCTCTCGCGCGACCCCGGCACGGGGCCGATCCTGCTCGACATCAGGCGGATCAAGAACAGCCGGGTGTTCCTGTCGGCGGCTCGCGCCGCCTCGCGCCTCCGCCCGGTCGTGGCGATCCGCGCCGGCGGTCGGCTGCTGGACCCGTCGGGCGACGCGGACCGTGCATTGGACGCCGCGCTGCGCCGCGCCGGCGTTCTCTCAGTATCCCGCTTCGAGGATCTGCTGGCCGCCGCCGAGACGCTCAGCCGGGCCAAGCCGCTGCGCCATGAGGCGCTGGCGATCGTGACCAACGCCATCGGCCCCGGCCAGCTCGCGGCTGACGCGGCGCTGCGCGATGGGCTCGATCTGGCCCGTCTGACACCCGGCACCCTCGATGCGGTGCGCGCCCGATTGCCGGCGGGTGCCCTGGTGGCTGAGGAGGGGCCGGTCCATGTCGAGCTTGATGCGCCCGGCCGACTGGCGGACGTCGCGACCGTGCTGGGCGCCGCAACGGAGGTCGGCGGCGTGCTGGTCCTGCACGCCCCGGCCGGCGAGGGCGACGGCGCCGCGATCGAGGCGCTTGGCGCCGGTGCCGCTGCCATCCGCGTGCCGCTGCTGGTCTGCGCGATGGGCGAGACCACTGGGGCCGCGCATCGCCGCGCGCTTGCCGCGTTCGGCGTCCCGGCCTTCGCCTCGCCGGAGCAGGCGGTGCGGGGCTTCCATCATCTGGTCGAGGCAAGGCGGAGCCATGCCGCCGCGAGCGAGCTGCCGTCGGGTGCGGTGCTTGCGCTCACCCCCGACCGCGCGGCGGTGCGGCGGCTGCTCCACGCGGTGCGTCGAGCGGCCAGGCTGGCGCTCGCGCAGGACGAGGCGCTGGCCGTGCTCTGCGCCTACGGCATCCCGACCGTGCCGACGCGGGTGGCGGCCGGCCCCGACGAGGCGGCGGACGCGGCGGTCTCGCTCGGCTTCCCGGCGGTCGTGAAGCGTCGCCGCACGATGCCCCCGGAGAGCGGTGAACTCGGGAGCCTCGCGCTCGACCTGCGCGACCGCGAGGCGGTGCGGGCCGCCGCCCGTGCCGTTCTGGCACGTCAGGCGCGGGCGGCAGCGGAGAGCCCGAGGCTCGGCATTCTCGTGCAGCGACAGGTCGAGCACGCTCGCGAGCTCCGCGTCCGCATCGGGGAGGACCCGGTGTTCGGCCCGATGATCGGCTTCGGTCAGGGCGGTGTCGCGGCGGACCTCCTCGATGACGTCGCGATGGGTCTGCCGCCGCTCAACCTGCCGCTCGCCCGGGCGCTCATCGCGCGCACCCGGGTTGCCGCGACCTTCGGGGCGTTCCGCGACCGGCCGGCGGCGAATGCCGAGGCGGTCGCCGAGACGCTGGTACGGGTCAGTCAGCTGGTGGTCGATTTC
>DATIMU010000001.1:0-5792 GCA_035475015.1 Acetobacteraceae bacterium | reverse complement strand
TGCAGGATCAGGGCGACCGGAGCGCCAGTTTCCTTGGAATGATGATAGCGGCCTTCAAGCCGGCCATCCGGCCCAGCGAACATTACCTCAGGCATGATGCTCCGAAACCCGTTTCCTGTCGCGTCCGACATTCCCGGCCTGGTCACTGAAACCTGGGCCTTTGTCGGCTCCTGAACTCTGTCAACCCGCCCGTCGGAGTACCTTCGTAACCGGCACCTCCCGACACATGAGATGCGCCCTCCCCAACTTCAGCGGGCCACCCGATTTCTTGACCCGACTGGGGGTAAAAATTATCCTGCCGTTCGGAACAGAGTGCTGCCCGGACGGCTCCTCCACCTGATTGTTTGGACCGGGACGCCCCAACAGCGCCCGGCCAGCGCCTCGGCGCGAACTATAGGTTCCCCTGCCGGGCTTTCATAACGGAATTGTCGCATGGCTTTCATGTTTTTCCGTGAAACGAGCCGCATGTCCTCCGAGGGCGATGGGGACACGCGATGCCTCGGAAGTCCCGATTCATGCGACTATAGGTTGTGTCACTCTACGATGGACTACCCATGCTGCTTGGAGTCGCGTTTTGGTGACTGTCGATGATCTATTTGGATGCCAATGCCTCCGAAGCGCTGCGCCCGGAAGCGCGGACAGCCATGCTCGACGCGCTCGACCGGGTTGGTAATCCCGCGTCGGTCCACGGGGCGGGCCGTGCCACGCGCAAGATGCTCGAGGATGCACGGGAGGCGATCGCCTCGCGGTTCGGCGGCCGAGCGGCGGATCTCGTGTTCACGTCGGGCGGCACCGAGGCGGACGCCCTCGCCATCCACGGCCTTGGCGCCGGCCGCCGTGTTATCGCCGGTGCCACCGAGCATGACGCGATCCGCGCCTCCGCGCCGGGCGCGGCCATCCTGCCCGTCGATCGCGCCGGGGTAGCCGATCTCGCCGCGCTCGATCGGCTGTTGGCGGACGGGCTACCGGCGTTGGTTTGCCTGATGTTCGCCAACAACGAGACGGGGACGCTCCAGCCGGTCATCGAGGCTGCGACGTTGTGCCGTAGGCATGGCGCGCTGCTGCATGTCGATGCGGTGCAGGCTGCCGGCCGTGTTCCGGTGAGTCTCGCCGCGACTGGTTCGCACGCAATGGCGTTGTCATCGCACAAGCTTGGCGGTCCGGCGGGGGCTGGAGCATTGTTGCTGGCGCCCGACTTGGCGAGCATCGCGCCGTTGATGCCGGGGGGCGGGCAAGAGCGGGGCCGGCGCGGGGGCACGCCACCGATTGCCGCCATTGCCGGTTTCGCCGCCGCCGCCGGATGCGCAGTCGAGTCTGACGCCGATCGGCTCGGGCCGCTGCGGGACGCGATCGAACGCGCGGCGCTAGCGGAAGGTGCGGTGGTCTGCGGCGCGGGGCCGGCGCGGCTGGCCAATACGAGTTGTCTTGCGTTGCCTGGCGTGCGGGCGGACGCGCAGGTCATCGCGCTCGACCTCGCCGGTTTCGCGGTCAGCGCGGGGGCGGCCTGCAGCTCCGGCAAGATCGGCGCGAGCCATGTGCTCACGGCGATGGGACTGGGCACGCTGGCCGCCCAGGCAATCCGGGTGTCGTTGCCCTGGAATGTCGCCGAGGGCGATGTGAGGGCGTTCATCGCCGCATACCGGGACATGGCCGCTAGGCTCCGCCCGACGCTCGCATCCAACGCGGCCTAGCCCCATATCGGCCGGCGATGACCGAGAAGCCACGGATCTATCTCGACAACCAGGCGACCACGCGCTGCGATCCGCGGGTGCTTGCCGCCATGTTACCTTGGTTCGTCGAGGAATACGGCAATCCGCACAGCGTCGAGCACGCAATGGGCCGCCGCGCCGAGGAGGCGGTGGAGGCGGCGCGCGCCGAAGTCGCTGCGCTGATCGGCGCTGAGCCCCGCGAAATCGTGTTCACCTCGGGGGCCACAGAGAGCAACAACATCGCGATCAAGGGTGCGGCTCGTTTCGTGCGCGGCCGGGACGATGCGCGGCGGCGTATCGTCACCGTCGCCACGGAGCACAAATGCGTGTTGGAATCGGTCGGCGACCTGGCGGCCGAGGGCTTCGAGCCAGTTTTCCTTCCTGTGAACACGGAGGGGCTGCTCGACCCCGATCGGCTGCGCGAGGCGCTGCGTACCCCGACACTGCTGGTCAGCATCATGACGGTGAACAACGAGATTGGCACCGTTCAGGATATCCCCGCCGTTGCCGCTATTGCCCGGCAGGAAGGTGCCCTGTTCCACACGGACGCGGCGCAAGCGGCCGGCAAGATCCCGCTCGACGCGACGGGCTGGGGCATCGACCTGCTCTCGCTCAGCGGCCACAAGATATATGGCGCGAAGGGCGTCGGGGCGCTGTTCGTCCGGCGCCGCCCCCGTGTGCGGCTCGCACCGTTGTTCTCGGGCGGCGGACAGGAGCGGGGGCTGCGTTCGGGGACGCTGCCCGCGCCACTTATCGTCGGACTCGGCGAGGCGTGCCGAATTGCCCGGGCCGAGATGGCGGAAGAGGCGGGGCGGCTCACGGTCCTTCGCGAGCGCCTGTTATCAGGTCTCGTGGCCGCGATCCCCGGGGTCCGCATGAACGGCTCGATGCGGGCACGCATTCCCGGTAATCTCAATCTGACCTTCCCCGGCGCAACGGCGGCGGAACTGATGGAGCGGGCGCCCGAACTTTGCCTCTCCACTGGATCGGCCTGCTCGTCGGCGGAGATTGAGCCCTCTTATGTGCTGCGCGCCCTCGGCCTGCCGGACAGCGAGGCGGCACGCACCTTGCGTCTCGGGATCGGACGCTTTACCTCCGCCGCCGATGTCGACCAGGCCGTCGCCTCGCTTGCGGCGGCGCACGCCCGCACCCCAGTTTCCGCTGACGCGTAGAGATGGAAGTCGATCGCCCGATGCCGCTCCGCCCATGCCACGGATGACCTTCATCGAGCGCGACGGCACCCGTCGCGAAGTCGAGGCGCCGCTCGGCCTCTCCGTTCTGGAGGTAGCGCACAAGCACGGCGTGGATATCGAGGGCGCGTGCGAAGGCTCGCTTGCCTGCTCCACTTGTCACGTCATCGTCGATCCGTCGTGGTTCACCAAACTGTCGGAACCGACGGAGGATGAAGAGGACATGCTTGATCTCGCCTTCGGGCTCGAGCAGACCTCGCGGCTTGGCTGCCAGATCGTCATGACCCAGGCGCTCGACGGGCTGGTCGTGCGACTTCCGGCGGGCAGCCGGAACATGATGAACGGCTAGGATGCGCATCGTCGTCGCCATGTCCGGCGGCGTGGACAGCAGCGCAGTGGCCGGTCTCCTGCACGAGGCCGGGCACGAAGTCGTGGGCATCACGCTGCAACTCTACGACCACGGCGCCGCGATCGGCCGCAAGAATGCGTGCTGCGCAGGGCAGGACATCCATGATGCGCGCCGCGTGGCGGACCATCTCGGCATCCCGCACTACGTCATTGATGCGGAGGCGCGCTTCGCGGGGACCGTCATCAATGCTTTCGCCGACAGCTACGCCCGGGGGGAGACCCCCGTACCCTGCGTGCAGTGCAATACCGGCGTGAAATTTCCGAATCTGCTGGCCCTCGCGAGGGATCTCCGGGCGGAAAGGCTCGCGACAGGCCATTACGTTCGCCGCCTCGATGGGCCCGATGGTCCCGAATTGCATCGCGCGGTGGATTCGGCGCGGGACCAGAGCTGGTTCCTGTTCGGCACCACGCGCGAACAGCTCGATTTCACGCTGTTTCCGCTGGGTGACATGCCCGACAAGCAAACCGTACGGGCGGAAGCCGCGCGCCTCGGCCTTCCGGTCGCCGAGAAGGCGGACAGCCAGGATATCTGCTTCGTTCCAGCGGGCAACTATGCCGACCTGGTCGCGCGATTGCGACCGGACGCCACCGAGCACGGCGAGATCGTGAACCGGGACGGCCGCGTCCTGGGCCGGCATGACGGGATCGCTCGCTTCACGGTGGGGCAGGCGAAACGTCTGGGCGAGGCGGCGATCGATCGCGGTCAGCGTCAGGTGGTGATTGCACTCGATGCCGGGCGGCGGCGTGTCGTGGTGGGCGCACGATCGACCGGCTCGCACCGCGTCACGGTGCGCGACGCCAACTGGCTGGTGCCGCCCCCTGGCGATCCGTTGCGATGCGCGGTCAAGCTCCGCGCCCGCGAGCAACCGCAGCCCGCCTTGGTTCGCGCGAGCGGGGGCGGCGCGGAGGTTTGCCTGGACAGCCCGGCGCTGGCCGCCCCCGGTCAGGCTTGCGTGTTCTACGATGGAACGCGGGTGCTGGGCGGCGGCTTCATTCAACGCTCGACGGATGCGGGCGACCGCTGTTGACGCCTCGGGGCTCGCGGCGCTATTTCCCCGGCCTCTTCCGGCCGGTGGCGGCGTAGCTCAGCGGTAGAGCAGGGGAATCATAATCCCTTGGTCGGTGGTTCAAATCCGCCCGCCGCTACCAATCGGAAGCAAGCGCAGACGCTCGTCTGAGCCGGCTGCGCCTGCCAAACGGCGGGCTCTGACCGCGTTCGATCGCGACGACATTCTCTCCGGGCCATGATATAGATCGATTGCGGCAACGGGTTGGCTGCGGGCCGGCCCGGCACCGGACGGGCACGTCAGAGGAGAGCTGCCATGCCGGAACCGGATTGGCGCGAGGAACAGGCGCTCCGGGAGAAGGCATATTTTCTCTGGGTGCAAGAAGGCCGCCCGGAGGGCCGCGCTCGGGCGCACTGGGAGCGTGCGGTCGAATCGTTCAGCGCGGAATCGGCGGGATGGGACGACGAGCTCATGCCGGATGAGGAGAAGGTTTTGACTGGCCGCCCCGGTGCGAACATCCCGGCCATGCTCACCAAGGACGTCCTCGGCGGATGATGGTCTGACTGAACGACGGAATACCGGCGTCGGCCGGACGTCCCCTCGGGTGCATGACAACGTGGGACGGCTCGATGCGTACCATCGTTCTTCTTCTGGCCGCGATCGTGATGGCCGGCACCTTCACGGCCTGCACGGAAAGCCCGTTCGGGCCAGTCCAGGGCGTCAGCACCTCCGGCGCCACCAACATGGGCGGCGCCCCCGGGACCGCGAATGATCCCGCGACCGGCGGACAGGGCAACCGCTTCCAGATGCGGCGGTAAGTGCCCGAATTCCAGGCGTGAGGTTGGCAACGAGCGACGCAAGCCGCATCCTGCCCCCGCAGACGGGAGGGAGCCAACATGCGCGAAATCCTCATCCGATCCGGGTGCCCGCTCGGTGGCTTTGCCTGCGAGGTCGCGTGATGCCGGCGCATTACGAGACCCATCGGGCACAGATCGAGGCGATCCTCCGCGCCTGGGGAATGCCCGCTGCCCATGCCGCGCGGACGGCCGAGGTGATGGGTTGGGCCGATCTGCATGGCGTCGACAGCCATGGCCTGTCGATGCTCACCGTCTATGACGAGCGGCGTCGGGCAGGCCGGCTGGACATGCGGGCCGAGCCAAGCGTCCTGACCGAGACGCCGGTCTCAGCACTGATCGACGGTGGCGGCGGCCTTGGTCATGTGCCGGCCCGCTTTGCGATGGAGACGGCGATCACCAAGGCCCGTCAGTCCGGCATGGCGGTGAGTGCCGTGCGCAACTCGGCGCATTTTGGCGCGACTGGCTACTACACGAACATGGCCGCCGAGGCCGGGCTGATCGGTATGGCCGCGACCTCCGCCGCAGGCGTGCAGGTGGCGCCGACCTTCGGGGCGGAGGCCAAGCTCGGCACCGATCCATGGTCGTTCGCCGCGCCCGGCCGGCCGGGCGAGCCGTTCCTCC